>JAUWHN010000027.1 GCA_030605865.1 Candidatus Portnoyibacteriota bacterium | reverse complement strand
AGCGTCAGATGTCGTTAGTAATGGGTAAAAGAATCAGCGAAGAACTTAGCCAGATTCCTGTTTTAGCCAAAAAAGTTTTAGCCAAAGATAACGAGATTAAAAAACTTGCCAAAAAATATCATAAATTCAGTAACCTTCTATACATTGGCAGAAAATATAATTATCCAATTGCTCTTGAGGGAGCATTAAAAATGAAAGAAATTTCTTATGTTCATGCTGAAGGATACAGTGCCGGCGAAATGAAGCATGGACCCATTGCTTTGATTGATGAGAATTTCCCAACAATTGCCGTAGCGCCATCTGATAGCGTTTATGAAAAAATGATTAGCAATATTGAAGAAATTAAAGCTAGGGAAGGGCCGATAATTGCTGTTGCTACTCAGGGCAATAAAAAAATTGAAAAGTTGGTTGATGATGTAGTTTATATTCCCAAAACCTTAGAAATGTTAACTCCGATTTTATCGGTTATTCCCTTGCAATTATTAGCTTATCATATCGGGGTTCTAAGAGGATGCGACGTAGACAAACCTAGAAACCTGGCAAAAAGCGTAACAGTAGAATAAATATGACAATAATTTTAGACTTTGATGATGTTTTGTTTGATAATGCGGCTGGTCTTAAACAGGCTTTAGCAAAAATATTTAAAAAACATAAAGCAGATTTTTGGGGAATTTATAGCAAAATTAGGACTGCAAAAGGGGGTTATTCTTTAGAAAAGCACTTTGTTTTACTGAAGAGGAAGAATAGGTCAGTTGATATAGAAGGAATTAAGGAAGATACAGGCAAGTTACTTCTAAATACTAGACAATTTCTTTTTCCTGATGTTTTAGATTTTCTTAAAACTTTTAAAAAACATAATTTAATCCTTCTTTCCTGGGGAGAGAAAAAGTTTCAGGAGAAAAAGATTTATGGTCTTGGGCAAGAATTTACTTCTTTATTTGATAGAATTATTGCTGGGCCAACTGAAAAAGCCAAAGTTCTTAGCAAGATTTTAAAACTATATAAAAGCAGGCCAGTCGTTTTTATTGATAATAATATTCAAGAATTAGAAAGTATTAAAAGTGGATTTAAAGACATTGTTTTGATAAGATTAGAAAGAGGCGTTAGTCGGGGTTTGTCTTTTGAAAAAGGCTATTTAGAAGCAGCTAATTTAAAAGAAGTGGAAAAGCTTTTAAAATCCGCTAAAATTTATGAGTAACAAAGTGGATAAATCGGTTAAGAATATTGTAGTCATAGGCGGAGGAACAGGGACTTTTACTGTTCTCTCTGGTCTTAAAAAATACCAGCATAATTTGACAGCTGTTGTTTCTATGGCTGATGATGGCGGTTCCACCGGCAGATTAAGAGATGAATTAGGGGCTTTGCCTCCAGGTGATATTCGTCAGTGTTTAGTTGCTTTATCCGAAGCTGATTTAATTTTAAGAGATTTATTTAATTATCGATTTGATGGAGGAGGACTTGATGGTCACAGCTTTGGCAATTTATTTATCAGCGCCCTTGAAAAGATTACAGGAGATATTGATAAAGCCTTGGAAGAAGTTGGCAATGTTTTAAAGATACGAGGAAGGGTTTTACCAGTAACCTTAGAAAAGGTTCAATTAAAGGCTAAATTGGAAAACGGGACAGAAGTAGAAGGGGAGAATGAAATAAATAACTCCTGGCTTCTTTCAAAATTTGGTATTAAAAAGCTATTTTTAAATCCTCAAGCCAAAGCAAACCCCAAAGCAGTTCAGGCAATTTTAGGGGCTGATGTTATTGTGGTTGGGCCGGGTAATATTTATTGCAGTATTGTACCCAATTTTTTAGTCAAAGGTATTCCAGAAGCCATTAAAAAATCAAAAGCTTTAAAAATTTATAATTCTAATTTAATGACTAAGCATGGGCATACAGACGAGTTTAGAGTAAGTGATTTTGTTAAGACAATTGAACAACATTTAGGTGATAAGGTTTTTGATTATGTTATTTGGGGGGCCAAGAAACCTTCGGCTGCGCTTCTGAAAAAATATTCTCACGAGGGTGATTGGGTGGAGCCGGATAAGAAAATTTTAAAAGATAAGAGATTTATCGGAGCTAATTTAGTAAGCCCGATTCTTTATCGCCAGGACCCGGCTGATAAACTAAAAAGAACTCTAATCCGTCATGACCCTGACAAATTAGCCAAGACAATTATTTCTTTGTTATGAAAATTTCAGTTAAAAAAGCCGCTGAAATAATCAAAAAAGGCGGAGTGGTGGCTTATCCTACTGATACCGTTGATGGGCTGGGAGCCGATGCTTTGGATGAAAAAGCAGTGAAGAAAGTTTTTGAAATCAAGAAACGAGATTTTAAAAAGCCGATATCGATTATTGTAAGAGATATTGAAATGGCAAAAAAAGTGGCAAATTTTGGAAAAGAGATTGAAAAGATATTAGAAAAAATTTTACCTGGACCAATAACCGTTATTTTATATAAAAAGAAAATCTTGCCGGATATTTTGACCGGAGGGAGCAAGAAAATAGGCATTCGCATTCCTGATTGCGAATTCACCAAAGCGTTAATGGAGAAATTGGATTTCCCAATTACCACTACCTCGGCTAATGTTTCCGGAAAACCAATTAAAGGTCAAGCCTCCACTGTTATAGATTTAACCGGGGCCAAGCCGAAAATTCTTCGCGCCGGACCAGTAACCAAAAAAGAACTATTTAAAATATGCCAAGTATAAGTAATATTTTTACTTTCCATCATTTTGACAAAGAGCTCTCCGAGCTTTATATTTCTCATACCATCCGGCGTTTTGCCATAGCAATGATTGTTATTTTTGAGCCGATTTATATTTTTCTGTATTTTAAGAAATCTTTAAGCGCAGTTTTTCTTTATTTTGGTGCTATTGCTTTGATTTACGGTATTTTCGTTCCTTTCGGAGCAAAAATTATGATGAAATTAGGCCTTAAAAAAGCAATGCTTTTTAGCGTGCCCCTTCTATTCCTTTATTATTTTGTTCTTTGGCAGATTAATTTTCATTTTCTACTTATTTTTTTGGCAATAATTTTGAGATTTCTTTATGCTTTATTTTATTGGCCCGCCTATCATACTGATTTGGCTCGTTTTTCCAAACGGGAATTTAGAGGAGAACAAATAGGAACTAGTATGGTTATTTATAATTTAGCTTCAGTCATTGCTCCTCTTATAGGCGGTTTTTTGTTATTCAAATTAGGCTTCCCAGTTTTATTTATAATTGTTCTTATTCTTTTGTTCGTTTCGGCAATCCCCCTCTTTTTTACCGGAGAAATTCGCGAAGTTTACACTGATTCTTACGAAAAAGCCTTTAAACAGATTTTCAGCAAAAAGTTTTATAAAGAGGCAATTGCTTTTGCTGCCTTTGGCTTTGATCAGGGAATCAGCTTTTTTATCTGGCCAATTTTTATGTTTGTTTTAGCTATTAATTATGAGTTAATGGGTTTACTTACTTCCGGGGCCTTGTTTCTAAGCTTAATTCTCACTCTTTATATTGGAAAGCTTGTTGACCGTTTAAGTAGGAGGAGATTATTAAGAATTGGTTCAATTTTAACGGCAATTGCTTGGTTTTTTAAAACATTTATTAGGACACCCTTAGACGCTTTTTTGGCCCAGACCATTTATCGATTTGCTTTTACTTCCTGTAATATTCCTTTTCGGGCAATTATGTATGATAAAGCCTCGGAAGACAAAAGAACGCTTGATCGTTTTATTGTTTTTCGAGAGATGAGTCATAATATAGGTCGGGCATTAGTGTTTATAATTTTAGCAATAGTTTTCTTCTTTGTTCCGGTTTCTAATATGTATTTAATTTTTCCTTTAGCAGCAATTTCTGCCTTATTTTTCATGCTGCTGGGACACAAAGATGAATCTTAAAAAACATCCAAAAATCTACAACTTAATTAAAGCAGAAGAAAGACGTCAAGCTGAAACAATCAACTTAATTCCTTCGGAAAATTATCCCTCTAAAGCAGTTCTTGAAGCTACTGGGTCGATTTTGACTGCTAAATATTCAGAAGGATATCCAGGTAGAAGGTATTATGCTGGTAATGAAATTTACGATAAGATTGAACTTTTAGCTCAAAAAAAGGCTAAAGAAATCTTTAAGATAGATGAAAGCTATCATGTTAATGTCCAACCTTATTCCGGTACACCAGCAAACCTGGCTGTTTATTTGGGGTTGTTAAATTTTGGCGATCCAATAATGGGAATGAATTTATCTTGCGGCGGACATCTTAGTCACGGTCATAAAGTTAGTTTTTCAGGTAGAGCTTATAAAGTTATTCAATATGGAGTTAGTCAGGCAACCAAAAGAATTAATTATGATGAGATAAGAAAATTAGCCAAGAAACACAAGCCAAAATTGATTATTTCCGGGTTTACTGCTTATCCCAGAAAAATTAACTTTAGAAAATTTCATCAGATTGCTAAAGAAGTCGGCGCGATTTCAATGGCTGATATTTCTCATATCGCCGGTTTAATTGTTGCTGGTCTTCACCCTAGTCCGTTTCCTTTTACTGATATTGTTACCACCACAACACATAAAACTTTGCGAGGTCCCCGGGGAGCAATAATAATTTGCAAAAATAAATTTGCCAAAGTCATTGATAGGGCAGTTTTTCCAGGAATTCAAGGCGGTCCTCATAACAACATTACTGCTGCTAAGGCGGTTTGTTTTGAAGAAGCCAGAAAACCAGCTTTTAGAAAATATCAAGAACAAATAATAAAAAATGCCAAAGTTTTAGCTCAAGAATTAAAAAAATATGGATTTAATCTTATTTCTGGCGGTACAGATAATCACTTGATTTTAGTAGATTTGCGAAATAAGGGAATTACTGGCAAAGAAGCCGAAGAGCGACTGGAAAAAGCCGGGATTATTGTTAATCGGAATACTATTCCCAATGATCCTCGTAAACCTTTTAATCCTTCAGGAATTCGTTTGGGAACTCCGGCTGTAACAACCAGGGGAATGAGAGAAAAAGAAATGAAAAAAATCGCGTTTTGGATTAGCGAGGTAATTTCAGATTCTAAATCACTATCAAAAATTAGAGAAGAAGTTAGAAAATGGACTATTTGCTATTTACATACATAAATAATTTTGCCAGAAAGTGTCTTTACGTAGATGCTTGGGGGGTTTTTTTTGCTGATTACTTAGTTTATTTTTTACTGGTCGGAGCAGCTCTAATCTATTTTTTGGTTAAAAAAAAGGAAAAACTTCGTTATTTACTTGTTATTGGCTCAAGTGTTATTTTAAGCAGATTAGTAATTACGGAATTAATCAGGTTAATCTGGCATCGTTCCCGGCCGTTTGTAGATTATCAAGTGAATCAGGTAATAGAACACAGCGCTTCTGGTTCTTTTCCTTCCGGCCATATTGCTTTTTTATTTGCTTTAGCTATGGCAGTGTACTTTTTTAATAAGAAATGGGGGCTTGTATTTTTTATTTTAAGTTTAGTAGTCGGCTTAGCCAGAATTTTTGTCGGCATCCATTATCCTTTAGATATTTTAGGAGGGATTGTTATTGGGATAGTCAGTGCAGTTGTGGCCAGGGCTTTAATTAGAAAAAGGTGAATTTTGGTAATGATTAAATAAACTAAAAATAAAAAAATAGCAGAGGACTGTCCTCTGCTATTTTTAAAATGGCATTTTTTTTATTTATGCCGCGGGAGAGACTCGAACTCTCAAGGGCTTGCGCCCACAGCATTTTGAATGCTGCGTGTTTACCAATTTCACCACCGCGGCTCTCTTTTACCCTATCAAATCCGGGCTGGACTTGTCAATTTTAAAAACCTTTGTTAGCATAAAAATGATGGCAAAGATAATCAGTATCTGCAATAGAAAAGGAGGAGTTGGAAAAACTACAACAGCAGTTAATCTTGCTGCTTATTTAGCTGCTTTGGGCAAGTATGTTTTATTAGTTGATCTTGATCCTCAAGCCAATGCTACGTCCGGAATTGGACTTTCCCCTGAATATTTAGAAAAAAGCATTTATCATTCTTTAATTGGCGAAACCCATCCCAAAGAGATTATAAAAAAGACCAGGATTTTTGGCTACGATATTATTCCTTCCTCTTTTGATTTAGCCGGGGCAACGGTTGAGTTGGTTGGTTTAGAAAATAGAGAATATAATTTACTAAAACTTTTAGATAAAGTTCGGCTCAATTATGACTATATTATAATTGACTGTCCTCCGAGCTTAGAACTTTTAACCATAAATGGATTGGTGGCTGCTGATGAGGTAATTATTCCGGTTCAGTGCGAGTATCATTCTTTTGAAGGATTAAGTCAGCTTTTAGAGGCCATTAATCTTATTCGGGAAAATTTACAAGGTGATTTGAAGGTTGCCGGGGCTTTGCTTACTATGTATGACGGAAGCGTTAAACTTGCTAAAGACATCAGAAGAGGAGTCCGGAAAAATTTTCCTGAATATGTTTTTAAAACAGTGATTCCTAAAGATATTAAATTAGCTGAAGCACCAGCTTTTGGTAAAACTATTTTACAGCATGATTTTAACTCAGACGGCGCAAGAGCTTATTTGCAATTAGCTAAAGAAATACTTAACTTGGAAAAATATGAATAATTTAGGAAAGGGTTTACAATCTTTAATTCCTCCAAAGAAAAGTTCGTCCCCAAGGAATATTCCGGTTCCGAAAGAAAGCCAAAATGTCTTGGAGCTTGAGATTGAAAAAATTAAAGCCAATCCCCATCAGCCAAGAAAAAGTCTTGACAAGATACGACTTCAAGAATTAGCTGATTCTATTAAAGAGCATGGTATACTACAACCTTTAGTTATTAGTCCTGCGGGTGACCACTATCAGATAATCGTTGGCGAGAGACGGCTTGAGGCAGCAAAAATAGTTGGTTTATCTCAGGTACCGGTGATTATCCGAGATAGTTCAGAACAGGAAAAATTAGAATTAGCCCTGGTTGAAAACCTTCAGCGCGATGATTTAAACCCAGTTGAAAAGGCTTATGCGTTTAAAAAATTAATTGATGAATTTAATTTTATTCAGCAAAATGTTGCTAAGAAAATTGGTAAAAGCAGGGAATCGGTAGCTAATACTTTGAGGTTATTGGACTTGCCAGCCGAGATTCAGAGGGCGATTTTGGAAAATAAAATTACTGAAGGGCACGGTCGTGCCATTCTCACCATACCCGATATTGAAAAACAACTTTTACTTTTTAAAGAAATCATAAAAGGTAAATTTAGCGTTCGTCAGGCCGAGACTTTGGCAAGAAAAATTACTGTTGGTCTTTCCAAGAAGATGAAAATAAAAAGAAGGAAAGATTCTCGCTTAGTAGAACTGGAAGATAAATTGAGCAATGTTTTAGGTACCCGAGTCACACTTACCCGCAAAGGCAAAAAAGGCAAAATCACCATTGACTTCTTCAGTCAAGAGGAGTTGGATGGGATTATAAAAAGGATTTGTAGAAAATAAATTAGCAGAGGACAGTTCTCTGCTAATTCGGAGACAGTTCAAAAGCAATTCATTTTTATGAATTGTTTATTTTTTTATTATATTCTTTTCACTTCCCAAACCCCTTTAATCTTTTTAAGTTGTTTTTGGACTTCATCTAACTGATTTACATTGGCAACTTCTATGGTGATAAGAGCCATGGTCACACCCTTATTTGGTTCGGTGGCATTGATGTTGGTCATATTAATTCTTAATTTACTTAAGATAGTAGCCATATCCTTAATTAAACCAATCCTATCTCTGGCTAAGATTTCAAGCGTAGTTGGTTGGGGAACAACAGCATTTTTCCAAGAAACAGGGAGGATTCGTCTTTTATCTTTTTTACTTAGAACACAATGACATTTATAATAGTGAACAGTTATGCCTTTTGAAGCTGTGGCGTAGCCAAGAATTGATTCACCGGGAACAGGGTTACAGCATTTAGCTAATTTTATTAAAAAATTATTTTCTCCCTGTATTTTTATTGGACTTTTCAGCCCGTGGCTCGTCTCGCTGCGAAGCGGGCTGATCAGTCTTTGGTTGGCTGGAAGACGCTGGACAATAATTTCTCCGTCTGCTTGCTTTTGGCTTGCAACGGGTTTTTTTACTTGATTCTTCTCTTCGTATTGCTTGAACCTTGCACCTTTTTTTGAAAGGTGCAGGGTGAACCAGGCTTTTATTTCATTTTTAGCATAATTTGTTTTGACAAATTTTAGCCAATCTTGAGATGGCTTTGCTTCTTTTTTGGCTAAAATTTCAACAATCTGTCCGTTATAAAGGGGATGGCTAAGGGGCACGATTTCCCCATCTGCTTTGGCTCCGCCGCATCTATGACCTAATTCTGTATGTATTTGATAGGCAAAGTCAATTGGCGTAGCTCCTTCGGGGAGATTAACCACATCTCCTTTTGGCGTAAGAATAAAGATTCTATATTTAAAGAAATCAATTTTCAGCGACTTTAAAAATTCTCTTGGCTTTGAAATATTTTTTTGCCAGTTTTTCAATTCTTTTATCCATTCCAGCTGGGCTTTTTTGATGCCATAGTATTTGGTTTTTGTTTTTTTAGGATGAATCCAATGAGCAGCAATTCCGTATTCTGCTTCCCAATGTATTTGGGGCGTTCTGATTTGAAACTCGGTTATTTTACCATCAATACAGAGAACAGTAGTGTGGAGACTTTGATAGCCGCTTGCTTTAGGAACAGCAATATAATCTTTTATTCGGCCGGGTAAAGGCTTCCAGTTTTTATGGAGAACACCCATGGTCGTATAACAGTCTTCAATAGTTGGGACAATGATTCTTGAAGCCATTAAATCATAAATTTTACTGAAATCCATATTGTATAGTTCTAATTTTTTGTACAGACTGTAATATCTTTTAGCTCGAGCATGGATATCAATATAACCGATATTTGCTTCCTTAAGCTTTTTTTCAATAGTTGGTTTAATCTTTTTTAAGTGAGCCTCCCTTTCTTGAAAGCGGTCTTTAATTTGTGTCTTTAACCATTCATGCTGTTCAGGGTGAACATAGGGAAATGCCAAATCTTCTAATTCGCCTTTTAATTTACCGATTCCTAAACGGTGAGCAATTGGAGCATAGATTTCCAATGTTTCTGAAGCAATTCTTTTTTGTTTTCTTTTTGGCAGAGCATCAAGGGTTTTCATATTATGGAGTCGGTCAGCCAGTTTAATTATAATTATTCTGACATCTTTAGCCATTGCTAAGAACATCTTCCTAAGGTTTTCAACGTGGCGTTCAACTCCTCTATATTTTATTTTTCCTAATTTACTAACCCCTGCTACTAAAGAAGCTATTTCTTTATCAAATTCTTTTCTAATATCTTCAAGGGTGGTTGGAGTATCATCAACTACATCATGAAGCAAGGCAGCAGCAATAGAAGGAGCATCTAACTTTATTTGTGCCAGAGTGAAAGCAGCGTCAAGAGAGTGATTGATATAGTGTTCACCATCTTCTCTTTTTTGTCCCTGGTGGGCATTAGAAGCGAATTTATAAGCGCGTCGAATAAGCTCCAGCCCCGACGTAACGTCGGGGTTATTTTGTTTTATTTCTTTAACAAGGTCATTAATGGTCATGTTGTTTATATTTCTCTATATATTTACATTTTGGATAATTTGAGCAGCCGAAGAATTTTCCAAAACGACTGGTTCTGATTTTCAGTTGAGCTTTGCACTTAGGGCAGGTTTTATCTGTTAATTCTTCTTCTTTTTCCAGAGGAAGGGTATTCTTACATTCAGGAAATCCTGAACAGGCAAGGAATTTTCCAAAGCGGCCTATTTTTATTACCATCGGCTTGTTGCATTTTTCACAGACTTCATCTGTTTTTTCTTCGGTTATTTCTTTTTTACTTATTTCTTTATATTTCTTTTGGAGATTTTCTTTAAAAGGTTGATAGAAGTTTTTTATTATCGGAACCCATTGTTGCTTTCCGTGGGCAATTTTATCCAGGTCTTCTTCCATGCGAGCAGTAAATTTTATATCAACGATTTTAGGGAAATGCTCAACTAAAAGATTATTAACCAGAATCCCCATTTCGGTTGGATAAAGGTATTTGTTTTCTTTTTTTACATAATTTCTTTCCTGAATTGTACTTAGAGTAGGAGCGTAAGTAGAAGGCCTGCCGATTCCATATTCTTCAAGAGCTTTTACAAGAGTTGCCTCACTGTAAGGAGCAGGGGGCTTAGTAAAATGTTGCGTAGGAATAAGTTTGATAAGTTTTAAAACATCACTTTTTTCTAATGGAGGCAGCGTGATTTCACTGATCTTGGTTGGATAAACTTTAAGAAAACCGTCGAATTTTATTATTGCTCCCGTGACCCGGAATAAATAGTTTTTGGCTTTAATATCAACAGCGGTTGCATACATTATTGCTGGTTGCATCTGGCAGGCAAGGGCTCGTTGCCAAATAAGTTCATAAAGCCTGTATTGATTTTTATCCAGTTTTTCTTTTATGCTCTCTGGTTCTTTTTTCGGATAAGATGGCCGGATTGCTTCATGGGCCTCTTGAGCTCCTTTGGTTTTAGTTTTGTAGCGGAGCGGAGTTTCCGAAGCATATTCTTTGCCGAATTTTTGAGTTATTAATGTTTGAGCCGTCTTTAAAAACGTTTCAGCTAAATTCAAAGAGTCGGTTCGGTGATAGGTGATTAATCCGGTTTCGTAAAGCTGTTGAGCAACAATCATAGTTTGTTTAGCTGAAAATCCTAAACCATGACTAGCCTCTTGCTGAAGGGTGCTGGTAGTAAATGGGGGAAAAGGATATTTTCTGACCTCCTTTTTTTGAATATCAACCACTTTGTATTCAGTGTTTTTTAAATCTTTAACAATTTTATCAGCTCCCATTTTTGTTTTAATCCCGAACTTTGAAATTGTCTCCTCATCTTTTTTAATTAGTTTAGCAATAAAATTTTCTTTATTTTTTTGAAGTTCTGCTTCGACAGACCAATATTCCTGAGAATTGAATACATCAATTTCCTGCTGACGCTTTGCTATTAATCGAACGGCAACTGACTGAACTCGTCCGGCTGATAATCCTATGGCAACTTTTTTCCAGAGAAGGGGCGAAAGCTTATAGCCAACCAACCGGTCAAGAATTCTTCTGGTTTGCTGGGCATCGACTAAATTCATATCTATGTCCCTGGGATTTTTCAAAGCATTTTTAATAGCCGATTTAGTAATTTCATGAAAAACTATTCTTTGAGGATTTTTCAAATCAAGGGCCTGACCAAGATGAAAGGCTATGGCTTCTCCTTCTCTGTCTTCGTCGGTGGCTAAAATTACAGTCTCGGTTTTTTGGGCTTTTTCTTTTAATTCTTTAATTCGTTTCTTTGCCCGGGGAATTATGACATATTTTGGTTCAAAGTTATGCTCAACATCAACCCCCAATTCTTTTTTCGGTAAATCCCGAACATGACCAAAAGAAGCTTCCACGAGATAATCTGGACCTAAAAATTTCTGAAGGGTTTTTGATTTAGTTGGGCTTTCCACTAAAACAAGTTTCATAATAATGGTTTAGAAATTAGAAATTAGAAATTAGAAATTTTTTGTATAATATCCACCTCCTTGGTTTTTTACTATTCCTCTCAATTCCAATGTTATCAGAGTTGAGCTAACTAATCCAGCATCTAATTTGCTTTTTTTAGTAATTTCATCAATATGGATGGGTTCTTTGCCAAGGATATTAAATAGAATTTCCTCCCATTTATTTTCCGGTTTAAACTTTTTCTTTTTCTCTTTTAAAAGAGGCAGGTTTAATTCTTCTAAAATATCATTTGCGCAAGTAACTAATTTTGCTCCCATTTGAATGAGTTTATTAGTGCCAACTGAATTTTGGGAATAAATAGGTCCGGGAATAGCAAAAACTTCTCGGTTCTGTTCCACGGCCTGCATAGCAGTAATTAAAGCGCCGCTTTTTTCAGGCGCTTCAATAACCAAGATTCCCATACTAAGGCCGCTAATTATTCTATTTCTTTGAGCAAAAAACCATCTTTCTGATTTTATTCCCGAAGGATATTCAGAGATTACTGCTCCGTTTTTCTCAATTTTGTCTGCTAATTTTCGATTACAAGAAGGATAAACGCTGTCTGGATTCACAGCGCTTCCCAAAACAGCAATTGTTCGTCCGCCTCTATCTAAGGCAGCTTTGTGAGCAAAAGCATCAATTCCTTTAGCCAGGCCGCTGACAATAGTTATACCTGTTTCAGCCAGATTGCCAGCAATATCTTCAGTAGCTCGTTTACCATAGCTGGTATAACTCCGGGTTCCCACTACTCCAATAGCGATTTCATCTTGTTTGCTAAAACTTCCTCTGATATAAAGGGTTTTTGGCGGGTCATGAATTTCTTTTAGTATTTTAGGGTAGCTACTATCTTCTAAAGTAATTTTTTCAATGTTGTTATTAGTCATACTCTTGGGATATAATAGCAAAGCTTTAGAGGCTTGACAAGTTTTGTCAAATAAAAAGGAGATGATGGGTTGATTTTTTATTGGTTTTGGAGTATAATGTTAGTGTAGATGGTGCTCATAGCTTAAAGGTAAAGCTCCGTTCTGTGGAAGCGGCGATACGGGTTCGATTCCCGTTGAGCACCCAAAGTTATATCAATTATACTTAAAAACCTGAAATTGATTTTTCGGGTTTTTAATTTGACTTTAAGTAGATAATAATGTAAGATAGAAATATAAAATATAACAATTAATTAGAAGGTATAAAATTATGGGATTTGAAGAATTTCCAAAAACAAAAATTGAGAATTCAACAGAAAAAATAGAAGAAAAAGAAGAGCTTTCCGATTCAGAACAGATTGAACAAGAAAAAAATGGTTTATTACAAGAAATAGACTCTGCTATAGAAAAACAAAATGATGGATTATTTGAACAAGAAGCTAATCATATTAAAGAGATTATAGAAAAAGGGCTCAATAAAGCCACAAACGAAGAGAGGGGCACTGAATTCATGCTTAATTTTATAAAGTATATGAAGTTACATATGGAAGAACTAGAAAGGGTTTGTGACCCCAAATCAGATATGATAGCGAACAAAGAAACAAGAATTAAGCATTGGAAAGAACTCGCAGATAGTGGAATTGGATTAGCGTTGCCGGACGAAGAAAAAGAAGAATTATAAAATCTAGATATTTTTTACAAAGGCACATACTTCGGTATGTGTCTTTTTTTATTTAAAACTCTCATTTTTAATTAATTCCATCATTTCTAACCCTCGTCTCATCTCTTCAATATAATCAGGATTCTGTAGTATTTTTAATAGATTAGTTATAATAACTTTTGGGTTAAGACCCGCGTTTTTGAGCTCAAAAACCCGAGAGAGTTATCCTCTCGGGTTTTTTGTGTTATTGCTAAATTTTTGATATTTTGCTAAAATAATAATAGCTGTTTAACAGCTAAATAAATTTTTACAAAATGGAGGAATGAAATGGAATATAGAGAAACTTCAGTAACAAAAATACTAACCTGGTTCTTGGTAGCATATTTTGCAGTAACGGCAGGCATGATTCTAATACGTTATTATTTGATTAAAGATAAGTCTACCCCATCAGTTCTTCTTGATAATGGATGGTATTTAATGGTT
This sequence comes from Candidatus Portnoyibacteriota bacterium, assembly GCA_030605865.1. Taxonomy (GTDB): domain Bacteria; phylum Patescibacteriota; class Minisyncoccia; order RBG-13-40-8-A; family JAUWHN01; genus JAUWHN01. The sequence goes on along the minus strand of JAUWHN010000027.1, from coordinate 2,606 downwards.
ATAGTATTAGTTATTGGTGCTCTGTGGTTGAGACGTATAATACTATTCAAGGACAAAATTGGTACCGAAAGCATTCTTAAAGCCCCACCATTGTTTATAATTGCCCTTTTCTTTGCTGTTCTTGGCGTAGCGGGTTTTGCAATTTTTACCCCCTTATTTTTACTCGTAGAATTGACAGCAGAAGACTGGCCGGGAATTTTTCAATGGCATCTTATTTGGTGGTCGCCCTGCTTAATTGCTTCTTTTGTAGTTTTTCAGATAGCACGTCATAGATTTAAAAGGAGGATGATATGAGAAATTTTGTTCTTTTTAACCGTGGTTTTAGAAGTTGGCTTTTGTGCTATCTTTCTTTCACTTTGTATCTTATATGGATGTGGACTAAAGATGAAGGTATTAGAGCACTATTTGAACTTCCGAGGATACTAACACTTCTTATAGTGGTAATTGTCTTGATTACTGTTGCCATAATTCCTAAAAAGAGAGAAGAACGATGAGCTCAAAGCAAATTTAATCCGCCCCTGGATGAAAATCTAGGGGCACTCTTTTTATTATTCCGCCAATTTCGTCTTTAATATTTTATTTCAGCCGTTCTAAACCCTCTAATCATTTCTAGCTTCATTCTTAACTCTTCAACATAGTCCGGACTCTGAAATAGCTTCATTAAACGGGTTATAATTGGCAGTGAGGGAGGAATAAAAATGTCAATTTTTATTTCAATTGAGCGAACCAATTATATCTAAGATATAATAATTTATGGGTCAAGACCTCCGAAAAAACCTTGCTTTTTTCAGGGTTTTTTGGTAGGGTAGATATATCTTTAACATTCTAAATTTAAGGAGGGTAAAATGATACAATTTTTTCAAGATAATGCACTTTGGTTAATAGTTTTAAACGTTGTTATTGGGATTTATTCTGTTATTCTGGTTCAGTGTTATGAAAAGCAGAACAAAAGAGCAGAAATGAAGTTTTTTGAAAGCAAACTCCTTTTCATTGTCTCTATGATTGTTATGGGAATCTTTTGTCTTGGCTGTTTTTTACTTAAAGAATATGGAATCTTTGTGGAATCCTTTGTAGCCGTGTATATAAGTTGGTTGAGTGCTTTTATTGTTGCCTTTAAATTATTTAGAGATGCAAAGATTATAGCACGATTTGAACAACAGAGAGAATAATGAACAGAAACTTAGGAGCGAGGAGATAACATCAGTGGGGTGTTCTACGGAACATCCCTCTTTTTTATTTAAATTGTCAACTTTTGTCATAGTCCTTGACTTTTTCAGGGTTTTTGTTTTTGGGGTTGCAAAAATCTGTGGTTGTGGTAATATAAGCAGAAAGTTTTGAACTTTAATAAAGGAGGTTAACATGAAATTTTTTGCAGTAACTACGACATCCGTTTATTCGGTTACAGATGAGAGAGATGATCAAGGGTATCCAATCGTTCAGAAAATCGCAATAAAGAAAGGGAAAAATAGTAAGATTCCTATTGGGGGAAGGTTGAAAAACGGTCGCCTGGTTGGTATTCAAGCTGATGGAATAGTGCTTTACGATGAAGATCATCCTAGATCAGGACGCCTCCAAAAACCCAAAGAGGTAAATACCGCTTTTTGGGGAGGAGGCACATCAGCTATTATTGCTTTATTTCTTAAAGAGGATAAAGCAAGGGTCTGTCTAGATTCAAAAAACCTGAAAAGATGTGACCCAAGATGGAAAGTTCAAACCAAGGAAGTCTTAAGTTTAATCAAGGATGACCATCCCGTATTTGTTTTCTCTCATTTCGATCCAATAACTCTTGAAACAAGTTAAACCAGATTACAGGAACCTAAAAGGGGAGACATTGCGTTCTCCCCGTTTTTTTATCCTGTCATTCCAAACCCTCTAATCATTTCCATCTTCATTCTTAGTTCTTCAATATAGTCGGGGTTCTGGGATAGCTTCATTAGATTGGTTATAATAACTTTTGGGTCAAGACCTTCGTAAAAGTCTTGCTTTTTTCAAGGTTTTTTGGTAGGATAAAGCGTTGAGTTACTTTAACAAAAAGGAGGTGATAGCTTGTGATTCAGTTTTCTAATAGTCATAAATTTGAGTATATGGCAGCTAGCGGAGCATTAAATTTTGATGGGAAAGGATATTTATGGGAATGGATTTTCCGATGGCTTGGATTTCTTAATCCCTCACTTTTCACAGTTGTTATTAAAACGCTTACTTATGAGCCGAGAAAAGGAAATCTTCAATGGTTTAATCCTTTTTCTTGTATTCGCTTATTGTCTGATGGTGTTGTAAATGCTGTTGGTTTAACAAATCCAGGAATTAAATGGTGGTGTCAGAGAATTGGTCCTCGTGTTAACCAAGATAAGATACCGTTAGTTGCCTCTATTTTTTCCGAAAATACTAAAAAGCTTGCTTTAATGGCAACTATGTTGAATGATTTTAATCTAGTTGGACTTGAAATCAATGTATCTTGTCCTAGTGTGGAAAGAAGGTTTCTAAAAGACACAACAAAAATTATAGAAAGTTGCCAGGTGGTAAAAGAAAAAAGTCGTTTTCCAATTATTCTGAAACTTTCAGTTGTTCATAATGTTGAAGCGATTGTTCCACAGCTTGAAGGGATG
>JAUWHN010000032.1 GCA_030605865.1 Candidatus Portnoyibacteriota bacterium | reverse complement strand
ATATCAAGGTCACTGGCCGAAATTAAGGTCTTTCCTTTTTCATCATCAATCAATTGAGTATAGATATGTTTATTGGAACGAAAAACACAAAGTCGCGGTACTTTGGCGGTTCCTTTTATTTTTGCTCTAACGCGTCGGTGTCGTCTATAACGTTTTTCTTGTTTGGTTTTTTTCATAATTTTAACAAGTCTGACTTGTTTTATTCTGTTCCCACAGCTTTCTTCCCTGCCTTTCTCCTAACGATTTCTCCTTGATACCTTATTCCCTTACCCTTATATGGTTCGGGTTTTCGTTTTGAACGAATTTCAGCGGCAACCTGGCCCACTAATTGTTTATCTATTCCAAAAACAGTAATAACATTTTTCTCTACCTTAAATTCAATTTCCTTTGAAGCTTTTATTTCTATTGGATGAGAATATCCTAAATTCAAAACGAGATTTCTGCCTTCTAAATTAGCCCGATAACCAACTCCTTCTATTTCTAATTTTTTTTCAAAGCCCTTGGTCACTCCTTCAATCATGTTAAAAATATTTGAACGGTAAGTTCCCCAGAGCGCTTGGGTTCCTTTGTAAAATTTTACTGGTTTTAGTATAATCTCTTTATCTTTTATCTCAACTTTAATTTCCAAACGAACCTGATTTTTTAGTTCACCTTTGGGACCTTTAATAATCACCAAATCATCATCGATTTTAACTTCGACTCCTTCTGGAATTTGAATTGGTTGTTTTCCGATACGAGACATATTACCAAATTTCGCAAAGAATTTCTCCCCCCAACTCCTTCTTTTTTGCCTCTTTACCCGTCATTAAACCTTTTGGGGTAGAAATAATATTTATTCCTCTGCCTGCCAGAACAGGATGAATATCTTTTGCTTTTATATATTCTCTTTTGCCGGGTTTACTAATTCTTTTAAGCTGGTTAATTTTGGGAATAGTATTTTTCTTATCTTCATATAATAATTCTATTTCTATTTTTCTTTTTATTCCCCGCCCTTTTTTCGAGATTTTTTTTATAAGGCCTTCCTCAGCTAAAATTTCCGCTAAGGAAAATTTAATTTTAGAAAAGGGAAAATCAATAGTAGAATGTCCTACTGCCTGGGCATTTCTTATTCGAGTTAACATGTCACTTATTGGATCTACCATGATGATTTTTTGACTCCTGGTATTTCTCCTTTATTAGCTAATTCTCTAAAGCAAATTCGACATAAATCAAAATCGCGCATATAGCCTCGTACGCGGCCACAGCGGAAACAGCGCCGAATAATTCGGGTTGAAAATTTTGGTTTTTTCTTAGATTTTACTATTAATGCTTTTCTAGCCATACTTATTCTACTTTAATGGGGAACCCCAACAGCCTGAATAGTTCCACGGCTTCGTTTCTATCTTTGGCATTAGTTACTACTGTTATCTCTAATCCAAAAATAAGCCTTACGTCTTCGTGGGCAATTTCCGAGAAAATGATATGTTCTTTTATTCCAATAGTCAAATTTCCTTCTTTGTCAATCGATTTTTCCAAAAGACCCCTAAAGTCCCGAATTCTGGGAATAGTTGCTCCCACTAATCTATCCAGAAATTCATACATTTTTTTTCCTCGCAAGGTTGTTTTCAGTCCCACCACCATTCCTTCTCTGATTTTAAATCCCGAGATAGCCCCTCTTGCTAAGCACGGAACCGGTTTCTGTCCAGTAATCATAGCCAGGTCTTTAGAAATTGTTTCCTGCATTTTTTCATTTTTTAAAGCTTTGCCAATACCAGTATTAACTACGACTTTTATAATCTTAGGAACAGCAAGGTCGTTCTGATAACCAAATTTTTCTTTCATTGCCAGGATAACTTCTTTTTTGTATTTTTCTAATATCATAACTATATTTCTTGATTACATTTTTTGCAGATTCTAAATTTACCTCCTTCCGTCACCCTATATCCTATTCGGGTGGCCTTTTTACATTTTGGGCAAATTAACTTTACATTGGAAACATCAAAGGGGGCAGCTATTTCTACTATTTGTCCTTTTTCTCCTTGTTTCTTGGGTCTGGTGTGTTTTTTTCTAAGATTAGCTCCTTCAACAACAATCCTATTCTTTTCAAGGAGAACTTTGATTACCTTTGCTTTCTTGCCTTTGTCCTTGCCGGAAATTATTAAAACTGTATCACCATTTTTTATTTTCATAATACCTCTGGCGCTAATGAAACTATTTTTCCAAACCCTTTATCCTTTAACTCTCTGGGAATTGGCCCAAAAATTCGCCCTCCCTTAGGATTGTATCCATCTAAAATCACAGCTGCATTTTCATCAAAACGAATATAAGAACCATCGGGCCGTCTGATGGATTTTTTCTGCCTAACAATTACTGCTTTAACTATGTCTTTCTTTTTAACTAGTTTTCTTGGTTCAGCTACTTTTACTGAAGCAGTAACAATATCACCGATCCTGGCATATCTTCTTCGAGACCCGCCCAATACCTTAATAACCCGGATAGATTTTGCTCCGGTATTGTCAGCGATTTTTAGATTTGAGCCAGCTTGAATCATAGTACCACCCATCGTTTATCCCTTGAAATCGGTTTATTTTCTTGAATCATTACTTTGTCGCCTATCTTGTGCTGATTCTTTGGATCATGGGCCTTATATTTTTTGCGAACTTTATAGCGCTTTTTGTAGCGAGGATGTTGTTTTAAGCGTTCTACTAAAACAACAATGGTTTTATCCATTTTATCGGAAACAACAATTCCCTTTAGTATGCGTTTATTTGTCGGCCTGCGGCCGACCAGCCGTAGACTGGTCTTTTTTTGGCTTTTGTTTTTGTTGGCCATGTTCTTTTAATAATGTTAATATTCTCGCAATATCTCTTTTTGTCTGTCTAATCTCTTTAATATTTTTTACTTTTCCTCCAGCTAAATTAAATCTTAGCTCGCGCAATTTATCTCTTAAATTAATAAGAGTTTCTTGAAGTTCCTTAATAGGTTTTCTGCGAAGTTCCCTAATTTTCATGTTTACCGTTTAACAAACCTCGTTTTTATTGGTAATTTATGTCCCGCTAATCTCATTGCTTCTTTAGCTATTTCTTCGGGAATTCCATCCATCTCAAAAATTATCCTTCCGGGTTTTATGGGAGCTACATAATGGTCAACACTTCCCTTGCCTCCGCCCATTGGCACTTCAACTCCTTTGCTGGTTCTGGGTTTATCCGGAAAAACTCTTATCCAGATTTTTCCCCCTCTTTGAACATGCCTGGTAATTGCTCGACGAGCAGCTTCGATTTGGCGGGCAGTCAACCAGACACTCTGTTCTGCTTTTAAACCAAAACTGCCAAAGCTTAATTCTGCTCCACCTTTTGTCACTTTAGCTTTTGAGCGGCCTTTCTGCCACTTTCGATGTTTTACTTTTTTAGGTTGCAACATATTACTCAAACTTTTCACCCTTATACACCCACACTTTCACTCCGATAACTCCATAAGTAGTATAGGCATTAACAAGGGCATAATCAATATCAGCTCTTAGGCTTTGAAGAGGAAGTTGTCCTTTTATTGGAGTACATTCTTTGCGAGCCATTTCCGTGCCTCCGAGCCTTCCAGCGATACAGATTTTAGCCCCCTTAACTTCAGAATTCTGTACAATTCTATCTAAAGTCTGTTTCATAACTCTTCTAAAGGGCCTTCTTCGCTCTAACTGTTCAGCAATGCTCTGGGCTATAATCCTGGCATGGGTTTCTGGCTTTTTTACTTCTTCAATGTCTAATTTTATATCCAGACCCTTAGTTTGTCCTTTAAATATTTTTCTAATTATTTCTTTTTTAATTTCTTGAACACCGGTCCCGCCTCTACCAATGATAATTCCCGGTCGAGCAGCGTGAATTATAATATTAACTGAATTAGCTGAACGTTTAATTTCAACTTCTTTAACAGCTGCCTGTTTTAGTTCTGCCATAATAAACTCGCGCAGTTCATAATCCTGCTTTAAATACTCTTTATATTTTTTTCTGGCAAACCATCGCGATTTCCAATCGGTGGTATAACCTAATCGGAAAGCCCGAGGGTGGACTTTATGTGACATAGTTTTAAAAAGATTTCCTGCGGAACATCTTTTTAACATTACCAAATGTTTGGCGGCTCCAGAACTTCTTTTTGGATTTTGAAGTTGTGGGATAAGGCCGGGTTGGAGGAGTGCCAGCCCGAGGCTGGTCAGCCGTAGGCTGAGGTTTCTCCTTAACTTTTTCACTTGGTGGTCCTTTCTTAATTTCCTTTGCATCTTCCAGTTTAACTACTTCTGGTTTGGGGATTTTTTTCTTTTTTTTCTTAACTTCCTTTTTAGTTTCTAAAACTAAATTTATATGACTGGTTCTTTTCATAATCGGAGCTGCTCTGCCCATTGCTCTGGCTCGCCAGCGTTTTAAAGTTGGACCTTCATTAACTTGAATCTCGGAGATAAATAAATTATCTTTTTCAACATCAAAATTATGAGAGGCATTAGCCACAGCTGAATTCAAAAGTTTTAAAAATGGCCTAGCCGCTCTTTTGGTTAAAAATTTAAGCTGGGTTTCTGCTTTTTTTGCATCCATGCCTCGAACTAAGTCAGCAACCAATCTGACCTTTCGAGGGGACATTCTTAAATGGTTTAATTTAGCAGTTATCTTCATAAATACAATGCAAATCTACCTGCCTCGCTGGCAAGGCGGGCAAATGAAATGCTAATCTACGAACTGCGAATAATTTGTCAAAGAGCATAAAATTCCTTGACAAATTATTCATATGGATGTATAATGATAGCAGAATAAATTCTGTTCTTTTTAGGAGGTTTATTATGAAAAAAATTATTGCTTATGAGATTCTGATAATTGTAGCAGTGCTTGGTTCTTTTTTTGCTCTAGTGAAATTGGGCAGTGAATCTTTTGCCGTTTCTATTGCAGATACTCTTTTTATTATCACCATAGGTGCTATCCTTGCCATTCTCTTCTCTTCCCTGGGTCTTTGTACGAATGATCCAGACAAAGATTCTGCTTTTGCTATTATAGGTATTATTCTTATCACTGTATCTGTAGTTATCGCCCTTGATGCTGGAGCTGTCATTCTTGGTGCTCCTATAATGGCTGGTAAACTTACTGGTAACTCTCTTGCTATCTTCCTCGCTATTATTACTGCCATTACTGCTACTCTTGGTAGTACCCTCATCTTTTCCAAAAAATGGACTAAAGACTTTAGCGTATTAATTAGTTCCCTAACTCTCAAATTTCTGATTATATTAATTCCTATGCTAATAACAGTTCATTAAAGCCAATAAGGACTAAAAAGCTTTAAGGGGTGACCACCCTGTGGTTGCCTCTTTTTTTATTTCCTCCAATCCCTAATCAAAATCTCAAGTTTTTTCGTTATCCACAGCTCAACTATTGACAGGATTTTTCAGTATGCTATAATGGATAGTGAAAGGCTTCGGCCGAAGTTTATAAGCTTCAACCTGGCGGAGGCTTTTCTTTATTTGAGTGGAAAAACAGACATAAAATATTTTTGGTCTGTTTTTTTGTTCTCACTTATCTGAACAAAGAAAACCTCCTTATTTCTTGTTAAGCCAACAAAACGATGTAATATTTCACTTGATCTATCTGGATTTTGCTTAGAAGTTGGTTCTAGTTTTGAATTTTTGATTAAATCTAAGGCGCCTTGATAATATTTTAATCTTCTGGTTCTATCTTTTAAATTCTTTTGTCTGAGATGTTGCCAGAAATAATCTAAGAAGACCTTTTCTTTATTGAAATAAGCTGAACGGATATATGGTTTTCGTTTGGTTCTTGATTTAATTTGCTTGAAAATAGCTGAGGCTGAAGGATAGACTTCTTTATAGTTTGTGCCTGGGAGTTTTCTAAATTTACTTTGATAAGCTTTCATATAATTTAGAGATTACTATTTTCTCTCCGTTTCCTTTACCTTCTGTTCCATTTCTCTCTGTCTTTTTCCACCATGCTTAACGAATTTTCTGGTCGGAGCGAATTCGCCTAATTTATGGCCAACCATATCTTCGCCGACAAAAACCGGAATATGAATTTTACCATTATGAACACCAAAAGTAAGACCAACCATTTCCGGAGTAATGGTACAGGCTCGCGCCCAGGTTTTAATTATGGTTTTGTCGCCCGGTTTAAGATTCAGAACTTTTTTTAAAAGTTTTTCGTCCACATAAGGACCTTTTTTTAGACTACGTGCCATATTGTTTTATCTTTTTTTCTTTTTACGTCTACGAATTATAAATTTATTTGAATATTTTTTCTTGTTTCTTGTTTTTACTCCGTATGCCTTTTTGCCCCATGGGGTTTTTGGGCCTTTTCTTTGGCCAACCGGTGATCTTCCTTCTCCTCCACCATGAGGATGGTCAACCGGATTCATAGCTACTCCTCGGACAGACGGCCGTTTACCCAGCCAACGTGAACGACCAGCCTTACCCAAATTAACAAATCTATGTTCGGGTTTGCTCAATGAACCAATGCTGGCCATAACATTTTCAGTAACCATTCTAATCTCTGAAGAAGGCAGGGTTAGATGAACATAGCCACCCTCAACAGCCGTTACTTGAGCGCTGGCGCCAGCTGAGCGGACAATTTGTCCTCCTTTTCCCGGATTAAGCTCAACATTATAAACAAAAGTACCAACCGGCATATTTTTTAATACCATTCTATTTCCGGGTTTCAGGGACGTCTTTTCGCCAGTAACAATCTTATCTCCTACTTTTAAATCTTGAGGTGCTAAAATATATCTCTTTTCCCCGTCTTCGTAAGTAACGAGAGATATAAAAGCTGATCTATTGGGATCATATTCAATAGATTCAACTTTAGCCGGGATATCAAATTTGTTTCTCTTGAAATCAATTATACGATATTTTCTTTTATGACCGCCACCTCGATGCCTAACCGTAACTCTTCCTTGTTTATTTCGGCCGACTCTTCTTGTAATAGCCTTAGTAAGCGCTTTATAAGGTTTAGCAGCAGTTACAATTTTCTTATAATCTATCCCGGTCATTTTTCTCCGACCCGGAGTTGTTGGTTTGTATATCTTCATATTATCTCGGTACAATCTCTATTTTCTCCCCCTCCTTCAATGTTACAATTGCCTTTTTATAACCCGTCTTAAATCCTTCAACGCCCCGAAGCACTTTCCGTTTTCTATGGACATTGATTATATTAACATCTTTGACTCTTACCCCATAGAGATTCTCAACGGCTTTTTTGGTTTCAACTTTGTTAGCTCTTGGCATAATTTTAAAAACATACTTGTTCTGATCAGTCAAAACAGTAGCCTTTTCGCTAATATGAGGTTCTTTTAAAATTTTATAAATTTCCCGCAAATCCTTTTTTTTAACAGGTGGTCGTTTTACCGGGGGTTTCTTTACTGGCGGTTTTTCCCGCCCAGAAATTTCTGGGCGAGGCTCGCCCCTTTTAGGGGCGGCAACTTTTTTAGGTTCGGGCACGGCTTTCTTAACCGGCTTTTTAGCTGGTTTCTTTACTTTTTCAACTTTTTTTGGCTTTTTAATCTTTACCAGTTTTTTGAATATTGATGTGAATTTTTTAAATAGTCCCATAAGTTTTTTCTATTACTTTTACTGCCTCTTTGGGCATCAATAAATATTTAAAGGATAGCAGGTCTAAGACGTTAAGGCTGTCTGCCCGGAGCGTTTTTGTATAGGGGATATTTTTATTTGCTCGGGCTATATTTTCATCCTTTTGCGAAATCACTACCAAAACACTTTTTTGTTTTTTCTTAAGAATGTTTTCTATCATCTTGGCCATCGGCTTTGTCTTTGCCTCTTTTAACTCTAATTTATCTAACAATATTAACTCGTCATCTTTAATTTTGGAAGTTAAAACCATAAATAGGGCTTTTCGCTTCATTTTTTTATTAATCTTTTTTTTAAAAACCCGTTCCTTGGTTGGACCAAAAGTAACACCACCGCCTCGCCAAATAGGGGAGCGAATAGAGCCGTGGCGAGCTCGACCAGTTCCTTTTTGGCGCCAGGGTTTTCTGCCGCCGCCCCTAACTTCGCTTCTGCCCTTTGTATGGGCTATTACTTGTCGGCTGTTAGCCAGTTGAGCAACCACTGCCTGATGGACTAAATCAGTATTGATTTTGACATCAAAAATCTCCGGAGGCAGCATAGCTGTCCCGATTTTTTTACCTTCTGTGTTGTAAGTATTGACACGTGGCATAGAAAGGGAATTTATTGTGATTTAATCTCAACTAAGCCGTTGTTGGGGCCGGGGATGGCGCCCTTAACTGCCAAAAGATTATTTTCTTTATCTACTTTTACTACTTTTAGTCCGGTTGTAGTAACTCGTTTGGCTCCGGCATGGCCGGGCATTTTTTTACCTTTAACTACTCTTTGAGGAAAGGCAGAGCCGATTGAACCGGGGGTTCTTAAAACATGACGGTGGCCGTGCGAAGCCGGTCCACCGCTAAATCCATGTCTTTTTACTACTCCTTGGAATCCCTTGCCCTTAGAAATACCGGAAATTTTAACAAGATCTCCTTCTTCGAAAACATCCACAGTAATTTCATTTCCTATTTTAAATTTTTTGCTGTTGTCTAATCTAATTTCTCTCAAATATCTATACGGTTTCTTTTTTTTAGACTTGCTGATTTTTTTGTCTTTTAACTTTTCATATCCGATCTGAACAGCGCTATAATTATTTTTATCCTGGGATTTAATTTGAGTAACAAAACACGGCCCTGCTTCAATAACTGTCACAGGAATGACATTTTCTTTTTTATCAAAAATTTGACTCATGCCGATTTTTTTCCCTAAGATAAGCTTCATACTAAATTAAATACCGGGAGCTACCCGGTATTTATAAATACGGCCAGTTCCTTTATTAATTTCAAATATCCTTAAAAGAAAGAATCATAATAAGATATTTGTCACATTTTAATCTCAATATCTACTCCAGCCGGTAAATTCAGATTCATCATTGCATCAATAATTCTTGAAGTTGGGTTATAAATGTCTATGAGGCGTTTATGAACTCTCATCTCGTACTGTTCTCTGGAATCTTTATGAACAAAACTGCTCCGATTCACGGTATATTTGTGAATCTGAGTAGGTAAAGGTATGGGTCCTATAACTTCTATCCCTTGACGTTCAGCAGCTTCTATAATCTGCTTGGCTGACAGGTCAATGATTTTATTATCATAGGCCCGTATCTTAATCCTAAGTCTTTGCTTGGACTCTTCAGTTTCTTTAGCTTTCTTTTTTGCCATTATTTACAGAACAAAAATTATTTATTTTATTTTACAATCTTCGTAACTACACCCGCACCAACGGTCTTTCCACCCTCTCTAATAGCAAATCTTTGCTTTTCTTCAAGGGCTACTGGCGCCATCAATTTGATTTTCATATTAACAGTGTCACCGGGCATCACCATTTCAGTTCCTTCAGGAAGAGTTGCTTCGCCAGTTACGTCAGTGGTTCGAATATAAAATTGAGGTTTGTAGCCAGTAAAGAAAGGAGTATGACGTCCGCCTTCTTCTTTGGTTAAAATATATATTTCCCCTTCAAATTCAGTGTGAGGAGTTACGCTTCCAGGCTTGGCAATTACCTGGCCTCTTTCAACGTCTTCTTTTTTGGTTCCCCGAAGCAGAATTCCGGCATTATCTCCGGCTCGTCCTTCATCTAAAGACTTATTAAACATCTCGATTCCAGTAATTACGGTTTTTTGGGTATCGCGCAAACCAATAATTTCTATGTCCTCATTAATTTTAATAATCCCTCGTTCAATTCTTCCAGTAACTACGGTTCCCCGTCCTTCAATTGAGAAAATATCTTCAATCGGCATAAGGAATGGTTTGTCAACTTCTCGTTTGGGTTCTGGAATATTTTCATCAAGAGCTTTAAGTAGTTCATCAATCTTTTTCATTTCTTCTTCGTCTCCTTCTAAAGCTTTAAGAGATGAGCCGCGGATTATTGGGATTTTGTCTCCAGGGAATTCATATTTGGTCAAAAGCTCTCTTATTTCTGTTTCAACCAAATCTATAAGTTCGGGATCATCTACTTGGTCAATTTTATTAAGATAAACAATAATAGAGGGCACTCCTACTTGGCGGGCAAGAAGAATATGCTCCCGAGTTTGAGGCATTGGTCCGTCAGCAGCTGAAACCACTAAGATTGCTCCATCCATTTGAGCAGCGCCAGTAATCATATTTTTGATATAATCAGCATGACCAGGCGCATCTATGTGGGCATAATGCCTGTTTTCTGTCTCATACTCAACATGAGCAAGGGCAATGGTAATACCTCGTTCTTTTTCTTCCGGGGCGTTATCGATTTCATCTATGCCCTTTTCCGAGGCTCTAAGGCCTTTAGATTTTTGTCTTTTTAAGATAGCTGCAGTTAAGGTAGTTTTCCCGTGGTCAACATGACCAATGGTTCCTACATTTAAGTGAGGTTTTGTTCGTTCAAATTTCTCTGCCATAATCTTTGTAAGAAACAAGTAACAAGAAACAAGAAACAAAGTGGATGTTGCTCGAATGTTGCCACTTGAATACTATTATTTATTTTTAGATTTCAATGATTAGTTTAACTTATTAATTATAATATGTCAAATGTTTTTTTGACCCGACCTTTTTACTTTTTCTTACCTTCAATAATCTCTTGGGCGATATTCCTTGGCACTTCTGCATAATGGTCAAACTCCATTGTAAAACTTCCTCTTCCTTGGGTCATTGAACGAAGCTGGGTGGCATAGCCGAACATTTCAGACAAAGGTACCTTGGCGTTAATTACTTTCATATTAACACGATCTTCCATTTTTTCAATCTTTGCCCTTTTACTATTTAAGTCCCCGGTTACCTCACCCATAAAATCTTGGGGAATAATTACTTCAATACTCATAACGGGTTCCAATAACACCAAGCTAGCTCTTTTAGCTGCTGATTGAAAAGCCATTGAACCAGCAATCTTAAAAGCGGACTCTGAAGAATCTACTTCATGAAAAGAACCGTCATATAAAGTCGCCTTAGTATCAACCACAGGATAACCCGCCAGAACTCCTTTGTCCATAGCTTCTTTAACTCCTTTTTGGACTGCTGGAATAAATTCTTGAGGAATAATTCCTCCTTTTATAGCATTAATAAATTCAAATCCCTGCCCTTGTTCAAGGGGTTCAACCCTTAACCAGACATGACCGTACTGACCCCGGCCACCGGTTTGCCGAATATATTTTCCTTCTCCTATTGCTATTTTTTTAACTGTTTCTTTATAAGCTACATGGGGTTGGCCAATATTTGCTTCAACTTTAAATTCTCTCAACATTCTATCTACTAAAATTTCTAAATGCAACTCTCCCATTCCCGAAATAATAGTCTGGCCGGTTTCTTCATCACTTCTTATTTTAAAAGTAGGATCTTCTTCAGCCAATCTTTTCAATGATAAACTCATTTTTTCCTGATCAGCTTTACTCTTTGGCTCAATAGAAATAAAGATAACTGGCTCAGGGAAAGTAATTTTTTCTAAGACAATGGGATTACTTGGGTCACACAGAGTATCTCCGGTAGTTGTTCCTTTTAGACCGACCGCTGCTCCAATCTCTCCGGCATATATTTCTTTTACTTCCTCGCGTTTGTCAGCATGCATTCTTAAAATTCGGCCGATTCTTTCTTTTTGGCCAGTTGTTGAATTCAAAGCATAAGAACCAGCAGTTAATTTTCCTGAATAAACCCGAAAATAAGTCAAACTCCCAACATAAGGATCAGTAGCTACTTTAAAAGCCAAAGAGGCAAAGGGGGCTTCATCTTTGGCTTCTCGGGTTAATTTTTCCTCTGTTTTTGGCTTTAATCCTTCTACTGCTGACAAATCTGAAGGAGATGGCAAGTAGTATATTATAGCATCAATTAAAAGTTGAATGCCTTTATTTTTTAAAGCCGAGCCGCAGAAAACCGGAACCAGCTTATAATCTATTGTTGTTTTGCGCAAAGCACTCTTAAGTTCATCTATGCCAATTTCTTTCCCATCTAAATACTTTTCCGTTAATTTATCATCCTGCTCAACAATTTTTTCAATTAATTCTTTTTGTAATTTTTCTGTCTCCCCTTTTAGATTTTTCGGCACTTCTTTTTCAACTACTTTTTCTCCAGAATCTCCTTCAAAATAATAAGCTTTTTGAGTTAAAAGATCTATTACCCCTTCATGTTTATCTTCTAAGCCAATGGGAATTTGCAGTTTAACAGCGTTTGGCGTTAGTCTTTCTAAAATAGACTGGAAACCTTTTTCAAAATCAGCCCCAATTCTATCAAGTTTATTTATAAAACATATTCGAGGAACTTTGAATTTATCTGCCTGGCGCCAAACTGTTTCTGATTGGGGCTCTACTCCGGCTACTCCATCAAAAATCACCACTGCTCCATCCAAAACCCTTAAAGACCTCTGAACTTCGGCAGTAAAATCAATATGGCCGGGCGTATCAATAATATTTATCCGATATTCGTTTTGTTTGTCTTTGGCTGGATATTCGCCCGGTGCCCAGAAGCAGGTGGTAGCAGCAGAAGTAATAGTAATGCCTCGTTCTTTTTCTTGGGCCATCCAATCCATAATTGCTTCCCCCTTGTGAACCTCACCAATCTTATGGGAAATGCCCGTGTAAAAAAGCACCCGTTCCGTAACGGTTGTTTTACCGGCATCAATGTGAGCAATAAAACCAATATCTCTATTTTTTTCTATGGGGTATTGTCTGGGCATAATATTACCACGCGAAATGCGCGAAGGCTTTATTTGCCTCTGCCATGCGGTGGACATTTTGTCTTTTCTTAATTGCCTCACCTTCGTTTTTAGAGGCGTCCAATAATTCTTGGGCAAGTTTTTCTGCCATTGGCTTGCCCTTTTTATTTTTAGCTGCTTCAAGAATCCAGCGTATAGCCAGAGCTTCTTTTCTGTCACCTCTTACCTCATAAGGAACTTGATAAGTAGCTCCTCCTACTCGTCGGGATTTAACCTCTAACACAGGAGAAACATTTTCTATTGCCTTATTAAAAAGTTCAAGTGGTTCTTTGGTTTTGGTTTTAGACTTTATAATTTCTAAAGCACCATAAACTATTCGTTGAGCAACGGATTTCTTGCCTCCTTTCATTACGTTATTAATAAACTTAGCCAGCCTTACGTCGTCATATTTTGGATCTGGCTTAATTTCTCTTTTTGTAGCTTGTTTTCTACGCATATTTTATTTTTTTGGTTTAGTTTCTTCTTTTGGCGTTTCTTCCTTGCCCTCCGTAGCTTCAGCGGAGGAGGGTTCTGTTGGCGCTGCTTCTTCTGTTGGCGTTGCTTTTTTCACTCCCGCCATTTCTTTTTTGGTTCCATATTTTGATCTTCGTTGTGCTCGACCCTCTACTCCTTCAGTATCCAATATTCCCCGAACAATATGGTAGCGAACACCCGGTAAATCTTTAACTCGTCCGCCCCTTAATAAAACCACTGAATGTTCTTGAAGATTATGTCCTTCACCGGGGATATAAGCAGTTACCTCCATTCCGTTTGTAAGTCGCACCCGGCATACTTTTCGAAGAGCAGAATTTGGTTTTTTGGGAGGTATTGTTTTTACACTTAAACAAACTCCTCTTTTAAATGGAGAGTGGTAAGGAGTAGGTCTGTTTTTAAGAATATTAAAACCCTTCCGAAGAGCAGGACCTTTCGGTTTTTTCTTTGCCTTTTTTCTCGGCCTTTTAACTAATTGATGTATTGTTGGACACATACGAATATTATTTTAGCGTATATCTCAAAAAGTAGCAAGCGTTAAAACACATACGGAACAAAGGATGCTCCGGCGAAAATTTTAAAAATAAACTGGGCGATTGGGGGGAGAATCATGATTGCCACGATAAGGGCTAAGAATATTCCCATGAAACCCATTCGCATAAACTGTTGCGATTTCTGGGGGAATAAGTCCATGATTAATTTTGAACCATCAAGAGGGGGAATAGGAATAAGATTAAAAAGACCGAGAAAAATATTGATATAAATAATCCAGGAAATAGCTACGTGAAAAGCTTCTCCGACTGGCAAAAAACGGAAAATAAGAGAGAAAAGTAAAGCAAGTAGAAAATTGGCCCCAGGTCCGGCAAAGGCAACTTTTGTCGAACCCCATTTTTTGTCACGGAGATTGTGAGGGTTATAGGGGACTGGTTTTGCCCAGCCAATAAATGCTCCAACAAAAAATAATAAAAACAGAGGAATTATTACCGTTCCCATCATATCCATATGTTTTAATGGGTTTAAAGTCAGACGGCCGGCATATTTAGCAGTTGGGTCCCCAAGAATATTTGCCATCCAAGCATGAAAAAATTCATGAAAAATAGCAGAAAAGATTATGATGATGTATAAAAATATCTTGAATTCAATCATGGTATTGTCAAAACAAGTCTGACTTGCTAAATAATTAATTTTGTGATAGATTTGAAATATGGCTAAAGTTTGTCCGCTTTGCGGGAAAAAATCAATGGTTGCGGTTACGCGCAAGAAACTTCGCGGTAAGTATAACCCAACCGGTAAAAAAAGAAAATACCCCAATCTGCAATGGGTTCGTTTGCCTCATACTGGAAAAAGAATAAAAGCGTGCACCAAGTGTATAAAGGCGTTAGGTAAGACAAAAAAATAACGGGATAAGTCAGACTTGTCGGGGCGTAGCTTAGCCCGGTTTAAAGCGCACCCTCGGGGAGGGTGAGATCGCTGGTTCAAATCCAGTCGCCCCGAAAACTAAAGGGTTTCCGCCTGCGGCGGATCAGCCTCGGGCTGGCAAATCCAGTCGCCCCGATTAATAAAAATTAACTACAAACAATATGAAAAAACAAATTGATAAAAATTTTGCAATAGCTGTTATAATAGGATTATTTTCAATGGTTTTTTTCCTTGTTCTTTTAACTTGTACAGATTTGGGATATAAATTTTCCACTATTATTCCTTTTTCTCGTCATGTTCCTGAAACCCCATCT
>JAUWHN010000011.1 GCA_030605865.1 Candidatus Portnoyibacteriota bacterium | reverse complement strand
TGCAGTAACCGACTCGGGTAAAGAAATAAAATACGATGAAAAGAAAAAACCAGCAATTTCCAATCTCTTAACTATCTATCACCTGTTTTCCAATAAATCGATTGCAGACTTAGAAAAGAAATACAAAAATAAGGGTTATGCAGAGTTTAAAAAGGATTTAGCTGAAGTGATTATTAAAGGATTAAAACAATTCCAAGAAAAAAGAAAGAAGTACGAAAAAAACCCCCAGCTGGTGAAAAAAATCTTAGCTGAGGGCGAAAAAAAAGCAGAAAAAATTGCCGGAGAAACAATCAAAGAAGTAAAACAAAAAATGGGTTTATTGTAGATTTTCCGAAATTTACTCATTCTTCCATTTTTTACTAACTTCAGGATACTTGGCAAGTTTTTCTCTAAAAATACCCTTGATCTCCTCTAATTTCTCCTGATTTTTTGCTTCAAAAAGCACTGTCAAAGCAGGTTCAGTGGAAGAAGCCCTAACCAATCCCCAGCCATCCTTAAATTTAACCCGAGCGCCGTCAATATCTATTACATTTTTCTTACCATATTCTTTTTTAAATTCTTCAACTAATTTTTCAACAATCTGGAACTTTTTATTGTCAGGACAAGAAATATAAATAGTTGAAGAAATTACATAATCATAAAAAGGAGTGGTTTTTAAGAGTCTTGAAAGAGATTTGCCCTGTTCTGATAAATATTCAATTAATCTTAAAGAAGCAAAGATGGCATCATCAAATCCGTACCAATTATCCTTGAAAAAGAAATGCCCGCTTCGTTCTCCTGCTAAAGTGGCTCTTTCCTGCTCAAGCTTCCTTTTGGCATGAGAATGACCGGTTTTCCACATTATGGGAACTCCATTGTGTTTTTTTATATCTTCGGGCAGGGCTTGAGTGCATTTAACGTCAAAAATGATTTTTGCCTTGGGATGTCTTTCCAAAACCTGCCTGGCTAATAGTATTAACAACCTATCGCTCCAAACATTATTTCCTTTTTCATCAACAACTCCTAATCTATCCCCGTCTCCGTCATAAGAAATTCCCAAATCAGCTTTTACTTCTTTAACCTTAGCCGCAAGTGCTTCTTTTGCTTTTTTTGATTCGGGATCCGGAGTATGGTGAGGAAATGTCCAGTCCGGCTCGCAGAAAAGTTCTATTATTTCATAGCCAGTCCGCCCGCCAGCGGACATGGCTTTTTTTAGAATCTCCGGAGCAAAAAAACAAGCTGTTCCATTGCCGCATTCCACCACTACTTTAAGCGGTTTTTCGAGCTTGACTCTTCTTATTACTGCCTCTGTATAAACTTCTTTGATATGGCTTCTAAAATGGTCCTTCTTAACCAAACCCTGGCCTATTCTAAAATATTTGCTTTTAATAATCCGATAAATTTCTTTTACTTCATCTCCTACTAAAGTTTTGGAAAAATCAGAGGCCAACTTAACCCCGCTCCAACCATTGGGATTATGGCTGGCTGTAACCATTGCCCCGCCTTTAACTCCAAAATGGTACTGGGCATAATAAAGCATTGGCGTTAAAACCATGCCCAAATCAATAATGTGAACGCCGGTTGAAACAAGACCATCAACCAAGGCATCCTTTAATTCTTCGGAATAAGAACGGAAGTCATAACCAACAACCATATCTCTAACTCCTTGCCGGCCTAAATAAGTGCCAAAACCCTTACCAATGAGTTCCATGGTTTTTTTATTCAATTCTTGATTATTCACCCGTCCCCGTATGTCGTATTCCCGGAACATTGATTGATTGATATCGGCCATACTTTTATTATATCAAAATATCAAAAAATTGCCCAGATGGGCAATTTTGAATAACATCTTTCTTTTTTTTACCGGGTAAACGGCAATATTCCAACAATTCTTGCTCTTTTAATTGCTCTGGCTAATTTTCTTTGGTGCTTAGCGCAGGTGCCGGTTCTTCTTGGAGGTTTTATTTTTGCCTGGACACTAATAAAACGACCCAGTAATTCTGCGTTTCTCCAATCTATTACTCTTATATTGTGACGGCAAAAGTAACAGTCCATATTAAAAAGGGATGTCTTTCACATCAATTTCCCCTGAGGCGGACCCGCCTTTGGCGGGCTTTTTCGCTTTTTTACCCTTTGTTTTCTCTTCTGCCTCTTCATTACTCTCTTCAATCTGTACTTCTTCAACAGTTTCTGGTACTTCGGAGACTTCTTCGCTTCTCACCCCACCCGGTCTAGGCCCCATTTGCATATTCTCAGCAACAATTTCAGTTCGATATCGCTTATTTCCGCTTTGATCCTCCCATGAACGAGTTTGGATTCGTCCCTCAATAAGAGTTAACTGTCCTTTGGTTAGATATTGGTTACAGATTTCTGCCAGCTTGCCAAAAGCAACCACATTATGAAATTCAACCTGTTCCTGTTTTTCTCCGCTCTCCTGGTTTGTCCAGATTCTATTAGTAGCCATGCCGAAATTTGATATTGCTCTTCCGTTGGGCATAGTTCTCTGTTCGGGGTCACGGGTTAATCGACCCAGGATAAAAATTTTATTTAAATTCATGATATCAACGAACAGCAAACAGTGAACAGTGAACAGTTTTGTTCATTGTTCGTTGTTCATTGCTCATTTTATATTTATATCCCTAATATCTCATCTAATTTCTTGTCAATTTCTTCTAATTTAACCTTTTTCTTCTCGCCCAAACTTTCAGATTGTGGCTCGCCTCGCTTAGTCGAAGCGGACGGGCCCGCCTGCTTGCCCTTCGGGCTTGCGGCGGGTTCTTTCTTACCAGTTCTCTTAAGAGCCTCTATTTCTTTTTCTGTTACTTCTTCTGTTAGTTTTTCAAATTTTTCAATTCTCTCTTTATCTTTAGTTTTAGCAATGCGAGATTCTATGAATCGCTCTTGGCGACCAAAGGGTTTTTTAATAACAGCGGGCTCTTCTGCAATAGTAAAAATGTAGCGAAGAATCTCCTTTCTGTGCTTAAAAATCGCTGATAATTCTTCTATTTTTTCGGGATTAAACAAGAAGTTTATTACTGAATAATAACCAGTTTGAAATTTTTTAATGGGGTATGACAAATTGCGCCTTTCTGCTTTGCTTTTTTTCTTTAAATCCCCACCAAGATTTTTTATGCTTTTTTCAATTTCTTGTTCAAAAGAATCAACCCCTTTCTCATCAAGCTCCGGAGAAAGAATAAATGTGAGTTCATATTGTCTCTGATTTTCTTCTGGCATACTATTTACATATTAACAAAACAATCTTGGTCGGTCAAATTTTAAACTCAATAATATCTCCGTCCTTTACCGAGTAATCTTTCCCTTCGGTTCTTATTAGTCCTTCGGCGCGGGCTTCGGCCCAAGAACCAACCCCTAATAAGTCTTTGTAATTCACAACTTCGGCCCGAATAAATTTTTCTTGAAAATCACTGTGAACAATCCTGCCGGCCTCCGGCGCTTTGACGCCTTGCTCAACTGTCCAGGCTCGGGTTTCCTCGCCGCCTTTAATAGTGTAGAAGGTTACTAAATTAAGAATTTTGTAGCAGGTTTTAATTAAAACATCAAGCCGGGACTTTAAATTCAGTTCTTTTAGCTCCTTTTTGGATAACTCAGTACACTCTAATTCTATTTTTAAATCAATAGGCAAAGTATTTTCTGGCAAAGATTTTCGCACCCCAAAAGAATCATCATCTTCTTTAGTATTTAATATATAAATTACTGGTTTAATAGTTAAAAAATTTAAATGTTTAATCACTTCTCTTTCTTTCTCGCTCGGATTAACAGCAGAAACCGCATTTCCTTCGTTTATTGCCTTTCTAATTTTTTGAAGAATTTCAAACTCTTTAATCCTGTCTTTGTCTTTGGATTCAACATCTTTTTCAATTTTCTTTATATGTTTATCAATGGTTTCTAAATCCTTCATTATTAATTCAGTATTAACAATTCCAATATCTCTTTGTGGATCAACGCCCTCTTCTACATGTTTTATATCTTTGTCTGAAAAAGTCCGGATAATGTGTAAAATCGCATCCACCTCTCGAATATGGGCTAAAAATTGATTGCCCAGCCCTTCTCCTTTGTGGGCCCCCTTAACCAAACCAGCAATATCAACGAATTCAATTATTGTAGGCGTAACCTTTTGGGGCTTAATTATCTCAATAATTTTTTGGAGTCTTTCATCAGGCACCCGAACAACGCCCACATTTGGGTCAATAGTACAAAAAGGATAATTAGAAATATCCACCTCTTGCTGAGTAAGGGCTTTAAAAAGTGTGGACTTGCCAACATTGGGCAAGCCAATTATACCGATGGAAAAAGACATATCATTTGTAATAAACTCTATTCTCTATCCTCACATCAATATACTCTAAATCCTTTCTTTCCTCAATCTTCTCCTCCAAAACCAACCTTAATGCTTCAAGCTGGGATTTCAAATCCCTTAAACCATCAAAAAGAATATACCAACCCTCATTAGTATTTACTTTTAAATCTTTTAGAACATCTGATTCGATTGTAAAATCAAGAACTTTGAAGCCCAATTGACCGGGTAAGTAGTTTTTTAAATCAATAAGCTCTGCCATAAATTCTTTTTCAATAACATTCTTACCTATTTCTATTTCTCTTTCAGAAAAATCCTTTATTGCTAAAATCAAAGTTCCGCTGGTTTGAGGCGCTTCCTCAAAAATCACCCCTTCTTTATCAATATAATAACACTCTCCTCGATTCGGCGAAGCAAGATCTTCTTTACAGTATATTCCAGCTTCTTTTCTTTCAATAATATTTAACTCAATGGTCTTCTTGAAAATATCTTTGCTCATTTCAACTGATAATATTCTGGGAAAATCATTGGTTAGAATTTCTGTTAACTTATTTCCTGCTGCCAAAAAAAGGTTGTTTTGATTATCTAAAGAATTTTGAATTTCTTCACTACTAATCACCCGGTTGTTGGAAATTTTTATTTCTTTAATCTCAAAAAGCGGGGAGAAAAACATAACATAGGCCAAACCCAAAACCAAAAATAAAATCCAGAAAAAAAGCATCCTGCGTTTCCAGGAAATTTCTTTCTTCCTATGTTGAGGCAAATATCCTCGACTGTAACGTATTTGATCCTTTCTCATACAACAATTCTTGGGATTAATGGATTAATCCGCGTTACTACTTCATAATTTATGGTTCCGATTTTTTGGGCAAATTCGTCAGCTGTTATTTTTTCAGAACCCTGGATTCCCAAAAGAACAACCTCGTCTTCTAATTTTATATCCTCAATATGACTAATATCAACCATAATCATATTCATACAAACCCTGCCCAACATTTTACATCTTTTACCTTTTATTAAAACATTCGCAACTCCAGAAAGTTTCCTATCATAACCATCCCAATAACCAACTGGCAAAACAGCAATTTTTGAATCGTGGGAAGTTTTTTCAGTAAGTCCATAACTTATGGGAGTTCCTGCTTTAATTTTTTTTATTTGAGCTACTTTTGTTTTCCAGGTCAAAACCGGTTCTAACTTTATTTCCCTTTTCTTTTCCTGAGCAGAAACAAAAGTTTCTTTAGACGGCCAAAGTCCATACATACTTATTCCCACTCGCACCAGAGAAAAATAAGTTTTTGGAAATAGAATAACTGCTGCACTACAGGCAGTGTGTTTTATGGGAATTTTAATGTCATTTTTTTCTAAAAGTTCAACTGCTTGTTTAAATCTTTGAAGCTGCTGCTGGGCATAGTTATGGTCGGTAGTGTCTTCAATATTAGCATAATGAGTATAAACGCCTTCAATTTCAATCTGGGGATGTTTTTTTATGAACTTTGCTAATTCCAAAAGCTCTTCTTTTTCCAGTCCCTGCCTTGAAGTCCCGGTTTCCACCTTCAGATGGACTTTTACTTGTTGCTTGTCGCTTGTTGCTTGTTCCGCAAGTTCCTCAATTGTTTCCCTGTTATAAACCACTTGCCTCAAATCATATTTAACCACGTCCTCCAATCTCAAAAGCAAGGTATAGCCCAATATTAAAATCGGGGTATCTATCCCCGCTTTTCTCAACTCTATTGCCTCGTCAACTGAATCTACGCCCAACCACGGCACACCCGATTCTATGACGATTTTAACCACTTCAACCAACCCATGCCCATAGGCATTTGCCTTAACCACCGCCATCAACTTAACCTTGTTACCAATCAATTTCTGAAACTGCTGAATGTTGTTTTGAAGAGCTTTTTTATTTATCTCAACCCAGGTTTTATACATTGATTTCTATAACCAAATATTCAGTATTGCGAAAAAGCAATACTTAATATCTATTAAAAATTTTAGTTTATTTTATCACTTTAATTCCTATATATTTCTGCAAAACTTCGGGCACTTCTACGCTTCCGTCTTTCTGTTGATAATTTTCAATAATGGCAATAATTGGCCGCTGAGAAAAAGCGGTTCCATTGATCATATGGACAAACTTTAATCCACCCTTAGAACGATAACGAATATTCAATCGCCGGGCTTGAAAATCCGTGCAATTTGATGTTGAATGAGTTTCGCGATATTGATTCTGCCCCGGCATCCAGGCTTCAAGGTCGTAAGTGCTAGCCGAAGGAACAGATAAGTCGCCTGTACATACTTGAATAATTCGATAAGGAATTTCAAGAAGTTTCATTAGTTTTTCTTCCAAAAACAAGAAAAATTTATGTTCTTTAATTGAATCCTCGGGCTTACAAAAACTAAACATCTCAATTTTATCAAACTGATGAACCCTTAGAATTCCCTTAGTGTCTTTTCCGTAGGAACCTGCTTCCCGCCTAAAACAAGTTGAAAAGCTTAGATATCTCTTAGGTAAGTCTTTTTCATTAAAAATTTCATTAGCATGCATTGTGCCTATGGATTGCTCTGAAGTTCCGACTAAGTATAAATCATCTTTGGGAAGGTAATAGGCCTCTTCTTTTCCTAATTGCTCCAAATAACCCATTCCTTTTGCCATCTCGGATTTTATCATTACCGGCGGTATCACTGGAATAAACCCTTCTTTTGTCAAAACATTAAACGCTAATTGAATTAATCCAAGCTCCAAAAGAACAGCTCCGCCTTTTAAATAACCAAAGCGGGTGCCGGAAACTTTAGCTGCTCGTCTTGTATCAATAATATCCAGTTTTTCTGCTATTTTTAAATAATCTTTTCCTCCTTTTTTCGGCTGACCAACCTTCTTTATAACCTTATTATCCTTCTCATCCTTACCAACCCATACATCATCCAGGGGCAGATTGGGAACCTGAAACATCAACTCATTAAATTCCTTTTCTGTCTTTTGTAGTTTTGGTTCTATCTTCTTAATTTTATCCTTGATCTCTTTCCCTATTTTTTTATCTTTAACTCCCAACTTATTCTTTTTTGCTTTCAATCCCTCAACTTCCTGGATCAACTTCCGCCTATCCTTATCCAATTTCACAATTTTATTAACATCAACATTAACGCCTTTATTTTTAACGCCTTTTTTAACCTCATCCAAATTTTCACGAATAAATTTAATGTCTAACATATACTATTATTTTATCATTTTATTAAAATAATTCCAAAATTTTCCTCGTTTTTCGCCACGCTTTACCGCGATGGCTGATTTTGTTTTTCTCTTCAATGGTTAGTCCGGCAGTTCTTTTTCTTAATTGGGGGACATAAAACACTGGATCGTAACCAAAACCATGTTCACCTTTTGGTTCAAAAGTAATCCTTCCTTCTAAAACTCCTTGACAGGTTCTGACTTTCTTGCTCTTGGGATCAAAAATTGCTACCACCGCTTTAAACCTGGCTATTCGTTCCTTAGCTGGAATGCCTTTTAAATTTCTTAGTAGCAATCTGTATCTATCCTCGTCACTTCCTGGACAATACCTAGCCGAATAAACTCCTGGTGCACCATTTAAAGCATCAACCTCTAGTCCAGCATCCTCAGCCAAAGTTAAAAACCCGGTTAGCTTGCCATAAGTCCGGGCTTTTAAGACAGCGTTGGCTTTAAAAGTTTTACCAGTTTCCTCCACCTCAAAATTAATCCCTACATTATCGAGATTTACAATTTTAAAAGGAAGTCCCTTCAAAATTTTCTTAATTTCTGGAAACTTCCCTTTACTATGAGTGGCAATTAAAATTTTTTTCATAACCCTAATTCCCCACTTATCCTCTGCATTGCCTTCAAACAAATGCCAACAAATTCCTCTAAAGTTTCAGCCTGCGACTGATCAGCCGTAGGCGGAAAACCAATATCCGAACATTTACTAATAATCTCCCGATTCGCGCCACGGGCAAATCCTTTTTCTTTAAAACGGTTTAGAACATTATCAATAGTTAATTCGGCTATTTTTTTGCTTGGTAAAACCAAAGTTGCAGCAACAATCAATCCAGTTAAAGGATCAACAGAAAAAAGGGCTTTTGCCATTTTGGTTTCCGGAGCAATGCCATGCATTTCATTATGGCTCTTCACTGCTTCAACAATTTCTTTATCTAATCTCATTTCTTCCAACATTTCTGCTCCAACCAAAGAATGTTTTTCTGGATTATCTTTTGTCTCTTCATAATCAATATCATGTAGCAACCCAGTCAAAGCCCATTGCTCTTCAGATTCTCCAAAATGCTTAGCCAAAGCCCGCATACAAGCCTCGACGGCCAAACAATGCTTTACTAAATTCTCATTCTTAATTTTCTCTTGGACTAATTGTAAGGCCTTTTCTCTGCTCATATTACTTAGGACGCATCGTTGGAAACAAAATAACCTCCCGCAAAGTTTTAGAGCCGGTTAATAACACCACCAACCTATCAATCCCAATCCCAATTCCGGCTGCCAGCGGCATGCCGTATTCCAGCGCCTCAATAAAGTCTTTATCAAATTGATGGGCTTCTTTGTCACCTTTTTTGCGCTGTTTTTCTTGGGCTTTAAACCTTTCCATCTGATCAATCGGGTCATTTATTTCTGAAAATCCATTGGCAATCTCAAATCCATTAACAATTAATTGAAAACGCGCCACTCGCTGATGCTTCCCCTTCTCAGCGGGGTCAAGTTTTTTCGATAAAGGCGAAATTTCAATTGGATGATTAATAACAAAAGTTGGTTCTTTAATTTTAGCAAACGCCTCTTTTTCGTCTTTTTTAACAATTTTACTGTATTCTATTCGCTTAAATGACGGCTTGAATATTTTTTTATCAAGTGAAGCCAGTAATTTCTCTGTAAACTTCATCATGTCCTCATAATCCCAATAAGCAGCATAGAATTCCAGCATTGTAAATTCAGGATTGTGTTCCCTGTCCATTCCTTCGTTTCTAAAGCTGCGGCCCATTTCATAAACTTTTTCAAAACCGCCAATTAGAAGACGTTTCAAATAAAGCTCCTGCGCAATCCGTAGATACAAATCCATATTCAAGGCATTAAGGTGGGTTTTAAACGGCCGGGCTTTAGCGCCGCCAGCCAGGCTTTGCAATTCCGGCGTTTCTACTTCCAGAAAGCCATTATCATCTAAAAAATTTCTGATTTTCTTAATAATTTCCGAGCGTTTAACAAATTTTTCTTTAATTTCTTTATTTAAAATTAAATCCAAATATCTTTTTCTAAATCTTTCTTCAACATCCTTTAAACCAAACCATTCCTCGGGCAGAGGCAAAAGAGTTTTGACCAAGATTCGCCATTTTGCAACCTCAAGGGTTTTCTCGCCTTTTTTTGTTTTAAACAAAACTCCAGTAATTTCAATAAAGTCACCAATATCAATGTTATCTAAAAATAACTGATATTCTTTTTTACCAACTTTGTCTTTTTTTAAATAAATCTGGATTTGGGCAGCAGCGTCCTGGATATGACAAAAAGTAGAACCACCATGCTCCCTTAATGACCGAATCCGACCGACTAAAACAATCTTTTTCTTAGTTCGGCTTAATTTACTAAAATTATCCAGCGCCTCTTTATTCGTATGACTACGCAAAACCTGAGCCGGATACGGATTAATCCCGGCTTTTTGCAAGTTTTTCAATTTCTGAAGCCGAATTTTTTTAAGTTTTTCGATATTACCCATGATGTTTTTATCTTAATTCTATTTTTCTTTTTTTGTATCTTCTAATGATTCTGCTAAAACGCTTCGCAAACCCTTGATGTCTACTTCCTTTCTCTTTCGGCCCGGGGCCGACCGGCCTTGGGCTGGTTTTCTTTCAGGAGCAGGCGGGCTTTCAGGGGCAGGAGGTTTTTCCCTGGCCCCCTCTGCTCTCGCTTTTTCTAAACAAGTCGGACAATAAACCGGTCTTACTCCATCGGGCTTGAAAGAAACCCTGATTTTTTTGTTGCAAGTAGAACAAACTGCTTCATAGGGCTTATCTTTTGCTGTGGCTGCTGTTATCACTGCTTCGCTCCATTTAGCAATTTTTTCCTCAATCTTCTTTCTTTCGGTTCCATAGCGTTCTCGGGAAAGCTTTATAATTTTCTCTTTGTGAGTCTTGGTTGGCTTGAGAAAAGGAGCTAAGGTAGAAGCGCTAAAAGCCCGCGAAGCAACACCGTCAATCATTAGCTTCAAATAAATACTGTACTTTTTTAAATTAACCAGATCATCAGCATTAAATTCCGGTAAAAATTCTTTCTCTAAAAACTCGGCATCAGCTGCCCCTATTCGGAAAGTCAGAATAGTTCCGACATTTCCAAAAATAGCATCTCTAACTTTGGTATTTTCCAGTGATACCAGCTGAGCAATGTATTGATGAGCCAAAATTAAACAAAGATGGTATTTTCTTGCCTCGGATAAAATGTTGGCAAAAGCTTCAGTAGCAAAATTTTGAAACTCATCAACATAAAGATAAAAATCATTTCTTTCTTCTTTGGGTATATCAACCCGGCTCATAGCAGCTAATTGAAGCTTGGTAACAATTAAGGCACCTAAAAGATGACTAGCATCTTCGCCTATTTTTCCTTTGGAAAGATTAACAATTAAAATCTTTCTCTCATCCATAATCTCTCTAATATTAAAGGCAGTAGTAGTCTGGCCGATAATATTTCTAATTAAAGGAGCAGAAATAAACTGGCCAACTTTATTTTGAATAGGAGCTACGGCCTCCTCGCGAAATCTATCCGGATATTTGGCAAATTCATTAGTCCAAAAAGACTTTATGGTAGGATCGGTTATTTTTTCAATAACTTTATTTCGATAATCCTTATCAGCTAAAATCCTGTTAATACCCAAAAGGGTCGAGCCGGGATATTCCAGTAGAGCTAAAATTGAATTATGTAAAATATATTCCATCCGGGCGCTCCAAACATCTGGCCAGATTTTCTTAAAAACCCCCATTAAACCAGAGGCAATTAAATGCCTGTGCTCGGGAGCAACTTGCTCAATAGCATTAAAGGCAATGGGATTTTTTTGGTCTGCCGGATTAAAATAAATAACATCATTAATCCGGTCCTTGGGAACAAAGTCCAGCATCCGCTCGGCAAACTCTCCATGAGGGTCAACTACGGCCACTCCGTTTCCACACTGAATATCCTGAATGGCCATATTCTCCAACATTACGGTCTTACCCATACCGGTTTTTCCAACTATGTAACAATGACGCCGACGATCGTCGATTTTAATGCCAAACTTAGTCCGCTTATTGCGGAAGTTGGTTTCGGCAAAAGTTGTTATTTCTTCATTCATATTTATTCGGTCGGTAGACCGGGAGGCGGACCGCCTTTCTTGGCCTCTATTCTCGGCATTGTCGGAGCCTCAACAATCTTTCCGGGAACATGATAAATACTGGCTAATTCTTCTATATTCAAAACAAATCCTCTGCTGAAAAAACGCCGGTGAGGAAAATATCTCTTTTTATAATTATTAAGAATTTTCACTTTCCGATAAAATTCCCTTCTTTTTTTGAAAAAATAATCAATATAGGTTTTAGTTTTATTATTGGGTTTAAAACCATTTAAATTCAAGGTATTAAACTGCTTAAAAGCGCCAATAACCGCTGAGCTGTTAGTCTTGGTAAACACATCTGCTCTGCTCCAATAAACAAATCTTATTAAAGTGTTAAACCCTAATTTGGCAATATTTTTTTCAATTGCCGAAACCACCTCTCTCTGGCCCGGGCTCAAATACAGCATCAAACTTTCCAATAACTTGTTTTCCTGTATTCGGCCTTTCTCGTCTTTGGCCGGACCAAAGAAAAGATCGTGTAAAGTTTCCCTTACAGCATCAAGCCAGCCATGGACTTCCTCAAGAATTATTCCTTGCTTGGTACGCGATACTTTTCTACCAATAAGTTTCTCTACTAATTTTTCTCCTTTTTCTTTCCATTTTTCATCAGCTGGCGAAATCAAAACCTGAACCCAAATATGTTCATCAGGGGTTATATTGCTTAATATCTCAAAAAGAGAGGCCAAAGGATCAACCCTTTCCTCTTCTTTAGCTTCTTCGAAAAAATAAGGATAAGTTCTAATTGGATAAGCATCTTCTTTGGCTAAGATAATTTCAGTACCCCAGGCATCATAATCCTTACTGGGAATCTTTGAAGGAAGATCAGCTGTATAATCTTCAACTTCGGCAATTTCAGCATCAGGATATTGGGCATAAATTTGAGCCTCAACTAAATTTCTAAATTTTTCCAAAGTCCGGATTAAAAAATGGATTTTTCCCCCTTTGCCAATAATCTCTAAACTAAACCAGCCGTTAAGTTGGCCCTTAAACCATTTTTCCACAAAATTAGGCGTCTTATCAATCCCAAGAAATCCGGCAAATATTTGTTCCATTGCTTTTGGAGTTTTCTGGACTTCCTTTGGAATCTTTATTTCCAGAATAGTCCACTTCAGAGAATCAATGTATTTAGTTCTCACATAATCTAACCAGAGTTCTTTAAAAATAAAAAAAAGAGCAACAGGTGCAATAATCCACCAGTACTCTAAAATTATATTTAAAGCTGTTTTAAAAGCACTAACCATTTACGTTTTTACATTTGTGTTTTTTATTTTTTATTTTTGGTCTTTTATTTTAACACGTATCTTCCATCTTCGAGTCTTTCAAACTCCGGATTATTTTGGAGATTAATAACGACTGTATTTGGCCTAACTCGACGTTGCTCTAAAACAGTTGAAACAATCTCATCTCGATTAAGAGGCTTACCAGCTTCGGATAAAATTTTGGCAATTACTTCCTTAACTATTCCTGGTTCATAACCCCATTCTTTAAGAGCATAAGTGCCCCGACCAACAAGAATAAATCGTCCGTCCTTTATTAATTCATTATGAACGGTTTGGGGAAAAGCCTGGCGGTCGGAAAAATTAGCTCTATTAATTAACTCTGTAATATCAACAAAATGACGAGGCTCGCCTTCTCTCTTCATAACCAAATATGCCTTGTCCCGAACTCCTTTAGGATTAATCTCCGGCCAGTGGCTTAAGCCTACTTCTTCAAAAATATTTTTACTAATTTTTTTAGAAATATCTAAGGCATTCTTAATAAATTTCTCGGAAAAATCCGAATGCTTTGAAGAAATAATAGTTAATACCTCGGCAGAAGGAACGGCCTGGCTTTGCTGGTTAAAATGTCCTGCTAAATAATCAATAACTCTTTCAGCTTGCTTTCTGGCTTGCCTTTTAGTTATCCAATGAGGATAAAATTTATCACATTCCACAAATCTTTGATAAGGTTTTCCCAGAGTCAAAATCATAACCACGGCTGCTCGAGCCGGATGAGATTCGGAAATGCCGGTAACTAAATTAAGAAGACGCTCTTCTCCTACTAAATGATTGTGTTCCTCGAAAAGCTTATCAAGATATTCAAAAATCGGCTTAAGAACAGCCAAGTTCTGACGCTCGGTTAAAATTCTTAAAGCATCGGATTCAATCTGGCGAACCCGTTCCCTGGTTATGCCGTAATCTTTCCCTACGGCCTCAAGGGTTTCTTGATTGCCGTCTTTTAAACCAAATCTGCGCTCAATAACATCCTTTAAGCGCTCCTTGGGTAAATTATTTAGAAGTTCCTCCACCCTCTTTAAAACTTCTGACTGAAGTCTTTTAAATGTCATATTTTTTCTCTCTCCCAATCGAGAGTGTTAGGTTATATTCAGTATATCACTTTCCAATATAGCATACTATAAAAATGCTGTCAAGTCCTCCTCCTTCTCTCCCAGGCTACCAATAACGGACTGGCGAGGAAAATTGAGGAATAGGTTCCTAAAGCAATACCAATAATCAACGCCAAAGCAAAAAATTTAATAGTGACCCCGCCAAAAAGGAAGATGGCAAACAAAACAAAAAGGGTAGTTACAGAAGTATTGATTGAACGGGTAATTGTTTGTTTTAAACTTCGACCAACTGTTTTTGAAAATTCCTCATCTTTGGCTTTATAAGATAAAAGGTTCTCCCGGATTCTATCAAAGACAACGATACTGTCATTTACCGAATAACCCAAAACCGTTAACAAGGCAGCAACAAAAGGAACACCAACTTCAACTCCCCCGAATCGCCCCAAAAAAGAAAACACGCCCATAACAATCAAAACATCGTGAAAAAGAGCAATCACCGCAATAATACCATAACGATAGGATTTAATTGGAAAAGAAACTTTTCTAAACGCCCAGGCAACAAAAATAAGGATGGCAACCAAAGCTAAAGAAATGCTCCATAAAGCTTTCTTTTTTAATTCAACTCCAATAGCCGGGCCAATTGATTCAAAGCGCCTTTCTTCTAAATCACCAAATTTATCTTTTAAAGTATTGAGTATTTCCTGATGAGTATCTTCATCAATGTCTTTTAACCTCAAAATCGTGCCTTTCTCTCCAGTGGCTTGAATATTAATATTTCCCAAATCAAGTGGAACAAGCACGTCCTGAATCTCTTGATTGTTTGGCCTTGAATCAACCCACTCTATCTCTGCCAAGCTTCCGCCTTTAAAATCAATGCCAAAATTAAGCTGCCATAAAGCCAAACAGACAATGCTCGCGAAAACAAGCAGTCCTGATAGGATAAAAAAGATTTTACGATGTTTAATTACCACCATATAGCCATTTTAATTTTTCCAACTTTCTCCCAATAAGCAATTTTAAAAACGTCTTAGTTATCACAATCGCCGTAAACATGCTGGTCAGAACACCAAAGAATAAAGTCAGGGCAAATCCCTTAATCATACTGGTGCCAAACCAGAACAAAATTATAGCAGTTATAAGGGTAGAAATATTTCCATCTCTGATAGAGGGCCAGGCCCGTTTAAATCCGTCACCAATGCTTCCTCCTAAACTTTTTCCTGATTTCAACTCTTCTCTCATCCTCTCAAATATCAAAACATTGGCATCAACCGCCATTCCTACTGATAAAATAAAGCCGGCTATTCCTGCTAAAGTCAGGGTAACCGGAATTAACTTAAATATTGCTAAAACTATAATAGTATATATAGCCAAGGCAATGACAGCTAAAATTCCTGGCAACCGGTAATAAAATATCATAAACAATGCCACGGCTATCAAACCAAACAAGATTGCCTTTAAACTTTTGGCTAAAGAGATTTCGCCCAGAGAGGCACCAACGCTCTGTTGACTAATTAAAATAATTGGTACTGGCAGGGCTCCGGCATTCAAGCGCTGAACTAATTTCTTTGCCTCCTCAAGAGTAAAATCGCCGGTTATCTGGGCCCGACCGCCGGTAATTGGTCCCTGAACCATTGGAATGCTGATTGGGTAGCCGTCTAAATAAATAGCTACTCTTTTACCAACATTCCTTTCTGTAATTTCGCCAAAAAGCTCTGCTCCTTCATCATTAAACTCTAAAGAGATTTGGGGCTGATAAGTTGTTTGGTCAAATTCTAATTGAGCTTTTTTAAGATGCCGGCCAGTAAGAAGAGTGCTTCTATAAGGGTCAATGTCTTCAACTTCTTCTTTAATAACTCCTTCCTGCCTCTCCTCTAGGCGCTTTATTATTTCCTCCATTTCTTCTTCGCTTTTTTCTTCTTTAAACTCTAAATAAGGAGTCTCGCCAATCATATCAATTGCCTCGTGGATATTTTTTACTCCCGGCAATTCAACAATAAGGCGATATGATTCTTTGACTCTGTTAATTTGAATCAGAGGCTCAGCCACTCCAAATAAATTAACTCTTCGTTCAATAACGTCCCTGATGCCTTCCATAGAATCCTGGCGTTCTTTTTCTTCGATTTCTGAAAGATTGGCTTCGTAGATTAAATGGGTTCCTCCCTGAAGATCAAGCCCTAAGCGAAAAGGTAATTTATAAAAATGGGGAATTTTAATTCCCAGTTTTAATTGTTCAGATTGATAATTCAAATAATCAGCTGCCTTGTCCCACAAAACAGGATAATCCAAGCTGCCGGCCAAAATCGCCAGCACAAAAATCCCCAAGACCAGCCACCTGACCTTACTGGCCTGTTGACTTTTCTCTGGTTTTTCTCTGGAATAAAGAATACCCATAATAATCCTATTCTAAAATAAAAAACCTCTTTTGACAAGGGTGAGGTTTTTTCTTATCTATAAATAGAATGATCGCCTACCAAATGAAACCAAGTAGTCTTTTCATCCACGAATTCAAAAACAATTCTATATTTGTGATCAATAGAAAACGACCAAAAATCTTTAAGTCGACCAGAAAGTTTATGAGTCTTTAGTCGTTTATCAAAGGGATTCTTCCGAAAGATTTTTTCTTTTTCTTCGGCCCTTTGTTTTACTTTAAGGGGCAGAGCTTTATACTCCCGAGCAAATTTGCTTGAGTAATAGATTTTCATAAAGAGATTATCTTAAATCTTTTAGAGATTTTAAAACCTTGCCCCTGCCAGCAGTAATTTCTTTCCGGCTTTCATCTAATTCTTTTAAGAGTTTACCCTCTATCCACATTCTAAGCAAGTGGCGAAAGAATTCACTCTTAGTAGCATATTGGCCGGTTTTCATAGTTTTCTCTACTATTTTACTTAATTCTAAGGGCAGAGAAATATTAACAACCTTGCGCATAATAGATTCTACAATTTACTTATTACTTCCCAACCTTCAAGTTGAAAAGTAAATCAGTTAATTGTAATATTTTATAATACTTTATATTACAATTATAGCAAAAAGAAAATTATCTTGTCAATCCTCCTGCCTCAATTTTGCCTTAATTTTCCAATACCTTAAGGCTCATCCATTGAGTCTTTTTCAACGATAATTATCACTTTTCTACCATTTAAAACATCCCCTTGATTAAAATCATGAATGGCGTTTTGTAAAACTTGATAATTATATCTAAAATCAGCGCCTCGTTTGGTGCCGGGGTCGTTTACAATAAATTCAGATTTTTTATCGTCATAACCCTTAATAACTAAAACGTGGTACTCGGGCCCGGGCAACGTAAAATAAGGATTTCCCAGGGCTCGACCAGCAGCCGGAACAACTGTCGGATTACCAATAGCTAATTCTTTCTTTATGTCTTCAACCCCATAATCATAAACCAGCTCTATATTTTGATAATCATAATAAATTCTAAAAAGTTCAACTATCTGTTTCGCACTTAAATCAAAGTGTCCGCCCCAATTTTCAATTTGCCAATCAACCATACTTAAAATCTCCTTTTCCCCTGCATTTTGAGTCAACTCTTTTCCAAATAAATAATAATAAACCATTATAATAGCTGCTTCTTCGCAGGCATGGTCATGAAGCTCGTCCCAAATTGCAAAAGGCGCTTGGGAAATAAAAGGAATATTAAGGTTTACAAACTCAACATCAATAGCCCTGGGAAGAACCTTAGGGGTTGCTTTCTTTAATTTCAAGTAGCTCCTAAAAACTATACTCTCAAGTTCTTTTTCCATAGAATTAATCTGCCAAAATCCCCATATTAAAAACCCCGCTACTAAAATTAGAAGGGTTGTAAAATAAAAAATTTTTTTCAAATATTTAGCCATTTTTCAAAAGACAGCATTTTTTATATTTCTTCCCGCTACCGCAAGGGCATGGCTCATTGCGACCCACTTTCTTCTTTGGAGCCGCTTGCCCGCCGGAGTCTTGACGAAGGCGGGGGCCTTTTTTGAATTCTGCTTTCAATAAAGTTTCCCCAATCGCAAAATCAATATCTTGTAAAAGTTTTTTGAATAAACTATGGCCTTCGTTTTTGTATTCCACCAAAGGATCCCGATGTCCGTAAGCCCTTAAACCAACGCTTTCTCTTAAATGATCCATGGTATCCAAATGCGCCATCCAGAACATATCAATGGTATTTAAAATTATAAACTTCTCAATCTTTCTTATCTCTTCACCTATTTTTTCTTCCTTCTCTTTGTATTTCTTTAGCTCTTCATCATTCAACAACTCCTTAACCTTCTCTTTTATTTCTGCGTCAGACGCCCCTAAAATTTCCTTTCTCGTTTTATAAATCCTCCCCCTGTGCTTATTCATCACATCATCATACTCTAAAACATGCTTTCTCATATCAAAGTTAATTCCTTCAATTTGGGACTGGGCTTTTTCAATGGCATTGGAAATAAGTTTATTCTCAATTGGCTGGTCTTCGGGCACTTTCAAAGTTTCCATAAGCCTCTTTATCTTATCCGAACCAAATCTCCTCATTAAATCGTCTTCCAAAGACACAAAAAACTGGCTGGAGCCGGGATCGCCTTGCCTGCCCGAACGACCCCTTAACTGATTATCAATTCTCCTGGCTTCGTGTCTTCCAGTGCCAATAACATGAACTCCGCCCAATTGTTTAATCTTCTCTGCTTCTTCTTTGTCTGGCGGGTTGCCTCCCAAAACTATATCCACTCCCCGACCAGCCATATTAGTAGCCACGGTTATTACTCCCAACTTTCCTGCTTGGGCTATGATTGTTCCTTCCCGTTCGTGTTGTTTGGCATTCAAGATTTCACAGTGAATCCCCTCTTTTCTTAGCATTGCTCCTAAAAGTTCGTTTTTCTCAATTGAGGTTGTACCAAGCAATACTGGCTGACCTTTTTCATACCGCTGTTTAATTTCTTGGATAATTGCTTTAAATTTTCCCTGTTCGCTTTTATAAACCCTGTCTGGCAAGCCCTTGCGAATCAATGGCTTGTTAGTAGGAACAACAATCACATCTAATTTATAAACACTATCAAATTCTTCAGCCGAAGTCAGGGCAGTGCCGGTCATACCGGCTAATTTTTCATACATTCTAAAATAATTCTGAAAGGTAATGGTCGCCAAAGTTCTTGACTCTTCCCTGACCCTGACTTTTTCTTTGGCTTCTACTGCCTGATGCAAACCATCGCTCCAGCGCCGGCCGGGCATCAAACGGCCAGTAAATTCATCAACAATAATTACTTCACCGTCTTTTACCACATACTCTTTATCTCTTTGGAATAAAACATTAGCCCGCAAAGATTGTTCTAAATAATGAACGTAGCGAACTCCGGCTTCATCATAAATATTCTCTATTCCTAAGATTTTTTCTATTTTATCAATTCCTTCATTGGTTAAAGTGGTTGCTTTTATCTTTTCATCAATATTATAGTCAGTGTCTTTTTTAAGCTGGGGTACAATTCTGGCAAACTGTTCATACAATTTTGGTGATTCAGCGTCAGGCGCTGAAATAATCAAAGGCGTTCTGGCCTCGTCAACCAAAATACTGTCCACTTCGTCAATAATCGCGTAATTATGTTCTCGTTGAACCATTTGACCTAAACTATGCGCCATATTATCTCTTAGATAATCAAAGCCAAACTCATTGTTGGTTCCATAAGTAATATCAGCGGAATAAGCTTCCTTTCGCGAAACCGGTTGTAAATAAGTTTGAACAACCTTAAAACTTCCCAACTCATCCCTTGTTTCATCCCTTTCATTGTCTCTTATCTCAGGTTTCTTGTCTCCTTCGTATTCTGGATCATACAAAAACGACTGCTCATGATTAATACACCCTACAGATAACCCAAGCAGATGATAAATCTGCCCCATCCAGACAGTATCTCTTCTGGCTAAATAATCATTAACCGTAATTAAATGAGCTCTTTTGCCAGTTAAAGCGTTTAAATATAACGGCAAAGTAGCAGCTAAGGTTTTTCCTTCTCCGGTTTTCATTTCAGCAATCTTTCCCTGATGGAGAACTATGCCGCCCATCAGCTGAACATCATAATGGCGCTGATTAAGGGTTCGTTTGGCGGCTTCCCGAACAGCTGCAAAAGCTTCGGGCAAAATATCATCCAGCGACTTTCCTTCGCCAGCTGACGGATTAATCTGCTTTTTAAATTCCTCTGTTTTTTTCTTCAATTCTTCATTAGAAAAAGACTCGAATTTCTTTTCGAGCTTGTTAATCTCATCAACAATCGGCTGCAATTTCTTCAAAAATTTCTCATTCGGATCACCAACTATTTTACCAAATATTGACATATTTTTTATTTATGCTGGTTTTTCTCTTTCCTAAACCAAGCCAGCGGTGAAATCCGCAGCATTCTTTTAGCTTTCCTGGCTCCTCTTTTATATTGGGCTTCTTTTTTGCCACGGTATTTTTTTATCTCTTGCTGGAGTTCATTTTTTACTTGATCAAGAGCAGTTCTTAAATCCCATTCTTCAGCCACAGACCTCAAAAGCCGGCCCGGTAAAGTTAAGTTCACTTCGGCCCGAAAAATATCACCTTTTTGATGATGTTTTGTTGTTCTGCCGATTTCCACCCGCGCTTCTATTACATTCCTGTCCATATCGTCCAATAGTTTATCAACACTGTTGATTTTTTCCTCAATGCGCTTCTCAATCTCCGGGGTTAATTTCAGGTTGGTTGTTTTAATGGTTATTTTCATTGTATTTTTAGTATAAATTAAAACTCGCCCAAATACTCAATCTCCTCTTTTAACTCTATCCTAAATTTCTCTCTTACTTTTTTTTTGCAAAGATTAATTAGTTTAATTACATCTTTTGCCTTGGCGTTTCCTAAGTTCACAATAAAATTCCCATGCTCTTTATAAATCATTGCTTTGTTGATTTTTTTGCCATTCAGTCCGCACTGCTCAATCAGATAACCAGCTGATTTATCAAAAGGGTTCTCAAATACACTACCGGCCGATGAAAGCAAGGACTGACGTTTCTTTCTGTATGCTAAATGTCTTTTTATTACTCTTTTACTTATTTCTTTATTTCCCTTTTTAAGCTCCAAAACTACAGAAAAAATTATCAAATCTTTATCACGTTTAAATATGCTGTCTCTATAGCCAAATTCCACTGATCCATTGCTCCACTGATTCATTGATCCGCTATTTATATTAAAAACTTCAACACTCTTTACTGTATCTGCCATTGAAACACCAAACGCACCGGCATTTCCCCTGACTGCACCGCCCACAGTTCCCGGAATTCCCGTTGCCCATTCTAAACCGGTCAATCCAACTCTTACTGACTCGTCAACTAATTTATTTAATAAAACTCCTGCATCTGCCACAACCCTCATGTCTTGTATTTCGTATTTGGTATTTTGTATTTTTATTACAAGACCATTAAAGCCTTTATCTGAAACTAAAATATTGCTTCCGCCGCCTAAAATAAAAAAGGGCAAACCCGTTTCTTTTGCTGCCTTAATTGCTTTAACCAAATCTTCTTTGCTCTTTGCTTCATAAAAATACTTGGCCTTTCCGCCAATTTTGAAAGTAGTATAAGGCGCTAAAGAAACATTTTTTTGAACGCCTGACAATTCTTTTAAAATATCTTTCATATAGCCTCGTAAACTATCTATAAAGCACGCTCGCTCCTGTCCTATAAAAATCTCTCTCTTGATTATTTATTACAAAAACCCCTTCCCATCTCCTGCCCGAAACATAAAACTCTTCAGCAGTCATATTGAGCCAGTGCTTGGTCTTGTCATTATTGACTTCGTAAACTTTGGCATCGCCAGCTGCCCTGAACCAGGCACTGTCTCTGTAAAAATCCCGTTCTTCCGGAGTTACTTCTATAATATTTGCCCAGTTCAAATGCCCATAAAAATCAAAAATACTGCCGTCCAAAATATGACGCTTGTATCCGCCCTGGACAATATAAACTTTGTAATCGCCTCTAGCCCTGATTAATGAACCGTCAGTAATAATGCCCCTGCTATACTCATATCCTTGAGCAAAAACACTGCTTTTTTCATCAGGATTTCTTAACCAAACATTAACAAAACCAGCTTCATGGGGAGGAATAACGACATTCAATGTCGTTTCATTTATAAAAACAATATTTGGAGATTTCACCCCGCCAAAATAAACTTCAATTCCTCTTTGAAAATTACCTCCTTTAATCACAACTGTATTATTACCAGAGAGCGGGCCTTCAGAAGGAGAAATACTGCTAATCACTGGTTGATTAACAACAACTGTTGAAGCTTTCAGGGTAAATCGGGTTGAAGAATCACTATTAGTAAAATTAGCTGTTTTTGAATGATTTGCTGGCACCACTAACACGGACCCGACATCTTTGGCAAAATTAAAGATATAAACAGCCCCAGCCTGATTCTCGAGATTTATAAAATGCCCTATTTCATAGCTACCATCTTTATAATGAATCACATAAGGCACTCTAAAATTAGTTTTTTGATTAGAACTCTCGAATTCTATTTTTAAAGCAATGGATTCGTCTTGAGAAGATAATTTATTTTGAAACAGATACCAACGAGGAGACCAATCTTTGACTTCCTCTGAAAAATTAACAACGCTGTAAGAATAAAATCTATTTAAGGTTGGTGAAATATGAATTCTTTTAAGATACGGATTGGTATAACCATATTTTCCACCCCGACCTATTGCCAAACTATTATAATAATTAGCCAGGCTCCAGTTAGTAAAAACTTCACCAAAATCCTCAGTATAGCCAGCTTCCTGAAAGGCCTTATTAATACTGGTTATACCAACTAAATTATTTTTAGACATTAAAGAAAATAAATTCTCGCCAAACTGATTAGCTATATAATTCCCCAAAAGAGCAATTACTCCGTAATCGCCTGACTCTCCCTTCCATTCTCCCAAGGGATTACGATGATCGTCCAAAAAGTTCTTTACTCTCATTTCCAACATGCTTTCCGAATAGGGGTCGTCATAATCGAGTAAACTGGAAACATATTCGCTCCTCATCTCGTTCAACCATATATCCTCTTTAAGCACAGCTATCTTTTCTTTCTGATTCCAGCTAATCAAATGCTGCAATTCATGAGCAATAAATCCTTTGAGCTTGCGATCAAAAATAAAGTCAACATTAACATGAATCATTTCCCGTTCATTGGAGCGGCTGCAGCGAGAACGAGTATACTCATGGCAGGAATTAAAATAGCCGCCAGCGTTTTCTTCAAGCTCGGTCATTAAAATAGTAATCCGGGAATCATTATCAATTCCAGGATCCCAGATATCGCCGAAAAACTCAGTTAATTCCGGATAAATAACTTCATCGAATTCAGTGGCCAAACTCCTTAAGCTTTCCTCGGCCTGGCTCCTTTCATAAGAATTTAATGAATTCCACCATTTATTTTCTATATAAAAATAAGCCCGTTCGCTAACACGCTTAACAGTGGCAACAACTTGAGTTCTTCCCTCGGAATCATAAGTTGAATCAACGTTAAAAGTCTTGCTCTCGCCCAGAATATCAGCAAAAGAAACCGGAATATGAAAAACAAAAAACAAAACAACAATAACAGTTGAAATTTTCGCTATCTTCCTCATCTTTTATATTTTATCATATTATCCATCTCATCACCAATTTTGCGAGGTGGCTTTTTAAAACCGAAAGCCGGCGGAAGTACAAACCCCAAATCTACGTCTTTTGTGGGTGCTAGTCCGCCGGCAAATTTAGTATAACAAATGAAATAAAGGTGTCAATAAAATTCCCCTCTTTGAAATAACATTAAAACGAAAGGACTACTTTATTAAGTAGCCCCCATTCTTGTTTCAAATAATGACTTATTTCCTACTACACTTTTATTACTAAAAGTTTCCTAACAATCAAAACCATCAAGACCATTATCAAGCCAATAACCAAGCCGGAACCAACGGGTCCGAAAAGCTGGAAAAATCCATCCGGGTAGAAAATAAACTCAAACAGAGAAACAATCCCCTGAAAAAGAGCAGTAGCTACATGAACAACCGCATTTACAATCCAACTCCCATAAGCCGCTAATATCAATATGAATATTAAAAAGACTGTAAACACTAAGACAATAATCAAAACTTTCTTAGAAGTTTTCATCTTTTTCCTCCAATAAAAATTGTCAAAGAAAAGATTTGTGGAACTTCCACACTCTTCAATATCTACATTATACACCCATATCAATATTTTGTCAAGGGTTTTGAAATAAAAAAGCACCCTAACTCATTTGTTTTGGACAACCCATTATAAAGGTTGATGAGTTAGGGGCTTAGTAGAGAAGAAAGATTTGGACTTTTTCTAATTTGACCTCGTGAAAAGAAGCCCACCATCCTTTTTTACGATGAATTTTTTTTCCAGTTCTCTTATCTGTCAATGTGAAGTCCTGCTGGAAAGTAATATTGCATCCTACCCAGCCGCTTTTCCACTTGCCAAAGAAATAAATAAGTTTAACTATCTTGTTAATATAATCATCTTTGTTTGGATGATAAGCAATAGATCCTTCTCCTACATCAATAATCTTGTAAAGTTCTCCTGCTTTAAATTCTGTTTCATTCATTGTTTACTCCTTTTGTTAAAGAATCATAAGCACCACGCTTACTTTCCATTTTACACCCATACCAATAATTTATCAAGCAATTAACTGCTCTTTGCGTAAAATAGCGTCATTCAATGACGCCATTTATTAAGTTGGAGGAATAAAAAAGCACCCCAGTACAGTTGACCTGAACCAGGGGCTTAAAAAGACTTGGTTTATCTCTAAGATTTTTATTAATGCCTGATTACGACTATAAAATTCTCTTCAGCAACAAAACCTGTTTTCTCAGAAAATTCTTTTTTAAAAAGAGATAAATTAAGAGAGACAATCTGCTCTCTTTTAAGGACAAAAACAATAAATGGGCTTGAAATAGGCTTATCTATGGGTTCTTTCCCAGTCGTTAATCCTTTTTCTTTAAGAAATTCACGGATTGTGTTATTAATCTTATCCTTAACACTAGGGTCTGAGTTAATAAGAACCACTACACTTTTTTTATCTTTTTCTTTTACTGTCATAATTCCTCCTGAAAATAAATTATTTAAGAACTCAACATTCTATTCTATCACAATCCAATAATTTGTCAATACTTTTACCCCTTGAAAGTTTTGAGGATAAAAAAAAGGGGGGGGCAAGACCGAAATCCTGACCCCCGAGAATTCAGAAGCTACGCTTCATTTGTTCTGGTTGGCAAAATATGATATACGGTTTTTCCTTCTTTTTCCGTCTTCCTTACAAGAAAGGTTTCTGGAAGCTTCGTTAACATATGGCCGTTTTTGTCTAAAAGCTGACCGCCGTGGATTGAATGGAAACTTATAGAAGGATGAAAGCTATTCTCTTTATCAGCTTCGGATAATAACAATCTGACATAGTCATTGCCTTTGCCACGAGATTCAATGTCTTTTCTGTATTCCATCCTATCTAATAAATAATCTCTCCGAAATCCTCTCGCCATGCAACCACCTGCCGCCATAAGAAAAAGCACACCTATAAAGAAAAAGAGGGCCGCAAAAACATAAAAGAGTACCAAGTCGTCGATATCTACTTTTTCACTTACACCAACGTGTACCAAAAAGATTGCGAGAAAAAGAAGCAACAAGCCAAACAGAAGTTCCAACCAGAATTTTGTTTTTTTCATTTGTTAATACCTCCTTGTTTTGATTTTTGACTTACTTTTCATTATACTCCCATCCCAATGTTTTGTCAAGTAATTGACCACCTTTTACGTAATATGGCGTCATTGAATGACGCCATATTATTATTGAGTTGGAGGAATAAATAAGGCCCTTGCCGAAACAAGGGCGCAATATTTCGATAAAAGAACAGGTGGGAAACGCCATAGCCTTCGCTTAAACAATAAGCTAAAAGTGGAGATATAGATGCTTAAGCTTAGAATGAGATTGAGAGGCAGATAATTCTTAGGCGTTTCCCAAAAGGTACTAACTACTTCTAGTATAACGAGTTGGAATAAGTTGTCAACTACGCCATTTATTGAGTTGGAGGAATAAATAATATACGCCTCCGAAAGTTTTGGGGATAAAAAAAGAGAGGTCTTTTTGGCTTAATTAAAAAACCCCTCATTTCTTCTTTTTTTGTCTCTCAATCATTTTTGAAAGTTTTTCATATGTGCCAGGAACTTTAAAAAAGTCCTTGTTTCCATCTTCTACTATAAGCGTAACTGCATTAATATTACCTTGATCAATGTGATGATAAAATTTTCCAAAACATCCTGGACATTCCATTACTATAAAGTTTGTATCTGCTGAATATCCAATCATAAACTGATGAAATGTTAACTCGGATGAGGTACAGTTACAATAAAGACAATGAAAAGGATCTGTGATTCGTTTAACGCCATCTTCGCGAGGTTGAACACCCCAGCTTTCCCATTCTATTTCTTTTTTCTTGGACAATTGTCCCTCCTTTGTTAAAGATAGCTCAACGTTCTATCCTATCATAATCCTAAAATAATGTCAAAAGTAAATCCTTAAACCCCAACAGAAATGCCCTTATTTCAATAACTATAACTATCAACCAACTCCCCTTCCCCATCCTTCAAATAAGCCGTGTCGCCGCCGGTGTTGTTCCATACGGCTACGCCTCTTCCAAAACTGAATTCTCCCATATTGGTATAAACTTTTATACTCTGGCCGGGTTCTAAATTATAAGATGGAAAAGTATAGGTATGCTCGGCTTCGTCGCTTAAAGTCCAGTTTTCCAAATCCGCTGCCGCGTCCCCAGTGTTTTCAATCTCCACATACTCATCTGCCTCGCCTTCCTCTACCCCATCATAAAAAATATAAATTATTTCTACATTGGCTTCCGGCTCGGGTTCTGGTTCGGGCCGCAAATCTTGAGCATCTCTATTGTTCCAGTCAAAAACTAAATTAAGTAAAGTTGGCCAAGAAAAGGGATCAATATAGAGGCCTAAACTGTTGTTTAAAAAAGTAGCAAAATCAATTGTCGGCCTGGAAGAAACCAAGCGAAGACCGGTGCTAACCCAAGAACTAAAAGGCATAGAATACCGATGATCCCTAAAAGTTGTTCTGGCTATAAGAGAATTAGAATTTGTGAGC
This sequence comes from Candidatus Portnoyibacteriota bacterium, assembly GCA_030605865.1. Classification (GTDB taxonomy): domain Bacteria; phylum Patescibacteriota; class Minisyncoccia; order RBG-13-40-8-A; family JAUWHN01; genus JAUWHN01. The sequence continues at coordinate 281 of JAUWHN010000011.1, read as the reverse complement.
TCAAATCCGCCAGTATTATCTTCAATTATTGAATCGGCTAAAGTCAAATCACTGTCCTCAATTTTTAAAACGTAATCCGGTCTGGAGTGAACCGGCGCCTCGGCCCACTCTCGTCCTCCGTATCTGATAATCGCATATTTTAAAGAAGAATTAGTTGAAGTGGGAGTAAAAATAATCTGCCCCCACTCACCGGCTTCGGGGCAATCGCGATAAGTATTGTCATCAGGATCTTTTGTCCTACAATGCTCAGCCCAATCCCCGTCGCCATTAGTATCACCGCC
>JAUWHN010000048.1 GCA_030605865.1 Candidatus Portnoyibacteriota bacterium | reverse complement strand
AGGTTCTAACGTCCTTCAATAACCCGCTCTATTGAAAAATAACGACATTGAATGTCGTTATTTTTTAACCAAAAAAGGCGCTTGGGCGCCTTTTTTCTGTTCACTGTTCACTATTTATTTCACCGCTTCTTTCAATCTCTTCCCCGCTCTAAACTTCGCTACCTTCACATTTTTAATCCTCATCTCTTTACCGGTTCGGGGGTTAATGCCTTTTCTGCCTTTTCTAACTCTCACTCTAAATCCACCAAAACCAACAAGATGAACTTTCTCGCCTTTCTTTAAAGTTTTAATAATAATATCCAAAGCCGAGTCGAAACATTCCTCAATCTGCTTTTTTAAAAAGCCTGTTTTATCTACAATTTTGTCGATGAGTTGATCTTTATTCATATTATTATCTGGCGTACTCAATCGCCCTTGTCTCCCTTATCACCGTAACCTTAATCTCTCCAGGATATTTGAGTTCTTTTTCGATTTCTTTAGCAATTTCCTGAGCTAATTTATAAGCCTTGATATCATCAATTTTCTCCGGAGTAACAAATACTCGAATTTCCCTACCTGCTTGAATAGCATAGGCCTTTTCTACTCCCTCAAAAGCAGTAGCAATAGCCTCTAATTCTTCCAATCGCTTTAGATAATTCTCTAAGGTTTCTTTTCGAGCACCCGGACGAGCAGCTGAAACAGCCTCGGCTGCCTGAACTATAGAGGACTCTATAGTTTCATAAGGATATTCTTCATGATGAGCCTGCATTGCCTTAATAACTTCTTCATCAATCCCAAATTTTTCCAAAATTCTTCTACCAATCTCAACATGGGTACCAGGAACTTCATGGTCAATGGCTTTACCAATATCATGAAGCAAGGCTGCTTTCTTAGCTACTGCTACGTCAGCCTTGAGTTCGGTGGCTAACATTCCTGCTAAATGAGCGCTTTCTAAAGAATGCATAAGAACATTTTGCCCAAAACTAGTTCTATATCGCAATCTTCCCAAGAGTTCAATCAACTTAGGATCCAACCCAATAACTCCGGCATCATAAGCGGCTGCCTCCCCGGCTTCTTTCATTTTCTCACTTATTTCTCCCTTTGCTTTTTCTACCATTTCTTCAATCCGAGCCGGTTGAATTCGACCGTCAGCCATCAATTTCTCTAATGCCAATTTAGCTACTTGACGTCTTACTGGATCAAAACCAGAAACAATTATTGCTTCTGGAGTTTCATCAACAATAACATCTACTCCTGTAAGCCGCTCCAGGGCCTTAATATTTCTTCCTTCCTTGCCAATAATTCTTCCTTTCATTTCGTCGCTTGACAAAGAAACAGTAGTAGTTGTTGTCTCGGCTATTTGCGAAGAATTAAAGCGCTGCATTGCTGAAACCATAATATCTCGGGCTTTTTTCTCGAGTTCTTCTTTTCTGTTGCTTTCTAATTTTTTCATTTGCTCAAATAAGTCTTTTTGGTATTGACTTTCTACCAATTTTAAAAGTTCTTCTTTGGCTCTGTCTCTAGAAAGTCTTGAGATCTTTTCTAATTTTTCAATTTCTTCTTCTTTTATTTCGTTTATTTCTTGTTTAACTTTCTTAACTTGTTCAACTTTTAAGTTTAAATCCCCTTCTCCTCTTTTAAGCTCCTCGGCTTTTGGTCTAATAGTCCTTCTCTTTGTTCTAATCTTCTTCGGCTTTTTGAATACTCATCTCTTCTTCTCTGCTCTTCTCTTTTTAACTCATCAAGGGCCTTTACTGCTTTTTCCTTTGCTTTAAAAATTATGTCTCTTGCCTCATTTTTTGCTTCGCTAATTAATTTGTCTACTTTGGCCTCGACTGTTTTGGCCTGTCTTCGGGCAATAGACCGCCGGGCGTAATAACCCAAAACGGAGCCAATTATAAGACTGCCTACTGCCACTAAAAGTGGAATTACTTCTGTCATATTTTTTAATTGTTGCTAAAAAACACATACTTATATTTCTTTAGCATCAAAGATTATTTACTTACTAAATAAGTTTAACAAATATGTTTTAAACTGTCAAATGTTTAGCAAAAATCGCCGAAACCGTCAGAAGTATCGTTAATCAAACAACAGACGCCGACAAGAAATTGAGCCTTTTTTCTTATTCTTAGCCATGCTACACTTTAAATAATGAATAAAGACAACTATATCATTATCGCTCTTGGCGGCTCTCTTATTTCTCCGGCTCCTGGTAAAATCAGTACAAGATTTTTAAAAAGATTCCGAAAGCTTATTTTAGATTATTTAGAGCAAGGAAAGAAATTTGTTATCGTAGCTGGCGGCGGAAAAACTGCTCGCTTATATCAAAAAGCTGCTTCTAAAATAGTTGCTGTCAGCGACGAAGATATTGACTGGTTGGGTATCCATAACACCCGGCTCAACGCTCATCTTCTGCGAACGATTTTCTTTAAAAAGGCCCATCCAATTATTCTCGACAAACCTCACAAACCAATTAAAAATAATTCTTGTCTAATTATTGCCTCGGGCTGGCAACCGGGCTATTCAACTGACTTTATTGCTATTCGTTTAGCCCAAAGATTTAAAGCTAAATCAGTGATTATTGCCAGTAATATTTCTTATGTTTATGAAAAAGATCCAGCTAAGCATAAAGGAGTTAAAAAATTTTTAAAAATAAGTTGGCAAGACTATCGAAAGCTGATTAAGGATCAGTGGGAACCCGGAATGAGTGCGCCGATGGACCCAATTGCTGCAAAACTTGCCCAAAAACTTAAATTGAAAGTTGTTCTATTCAAAGGAACGGAATTAAAAAATTTTAGAGATTATTTGGAGAATCGAATATTTAAAGGAACTACTATTTATTAATCTTGCAAAATTTCTTATAATGTACTATAGTTGAAAAGTATGAAAAAATTAATTACAAACATATTCTTTGCCTTACTAATCCTGCTTGTCGTTTCAGGGATTTTTACCCTATACTCCACTCCTTCTGAAAAACCAGAAGAAATCCCCCTAAGTGAAGTTGTTACACAAATCAACGAAGGTAAGGTTGTTAAAATTGTTGTTGAAGAAAATGATTTAACTATTGAACTTATTGATGGCACCAAAAGAAAATCCCGCAAAGAACAAGAAACTTCCCTTACTCAATCCCTAATAAACTACAATGTAAATCAAGAAAGGCTTAAAGAAATAAAATTAGAAATGAAGCAACCCTCGGGATTTATGGTCTGGGCAGGCGCGCTTTTGCCATTCCTTCTTCCTTTTCTTCTGATTGCTTTATTTTTATGGTTTATGTTCCGTCAAGCCCAAAAAGGCCAAACCCAGGCTCTTTCTTTTGGCAAATCCAACGCTAGACTAACTGATCCCATGGACAAAGAAAAGAAAATTAGCTTTAAAGACGTGGCCGGTATTGAAGAGGCTAAAGAAGAATTAAGAGAAATAGTTGATTTTCTTAAACATCCTAAGAAATTTATTGAGATCGGAGCCAGGATTCCTCGAGGAGTTCTTTTAATGGGTCCACCGGGCACCGGAAAAACTTTACTTGCCCGGGCAGTGGCCGGTGAAGCCAGTGTTCCATTTTTCAATATTTCTGGCTCGGAATTTGTTGAAATGTTTGTTGGAGTAGGCGCCTCTCGAGTAAGGGATTTATTCAAAGCTGCTAAGAAAAATGCTCCTTCAATTGTTTTTATAGATGAAATTGATGCTGTGGGTAGACACCGGGGAGCCGGACTTGGTGGCGGACATGATGAAAGAGAACAAACTTTAAATCAAATCTTAGTAGAAATGGATGGTTTTGATAGAGATACAAACACAATTGTAATAGCAGCAACAAATAGACCCGATATTCTTGACCCTGCTCTTTTGCGTCCCGGTAGATTTGATCGAAGAGTTATTCTTGACTTACCCGACATTAATGAACGAGAAAAAATTCTTAAAATTCATGCAGAGAATAAACATCTTGTTAAAAATGTTAATCTTCGTCATATTGCTGAAAGAACACCGGGATTTTCCGGAGCTGATTTAGCTAATCTGATTAATGAAGCAGCAATTTTAGCAGCTAGAAAAAATGAAAAAATTATTAATCAACAACATCTTCTAGAATCCATTGAAAAAGTTCTCTTGGGCCCGGAAAGAAAAAGCCATATTCTTTCTAAAGAAGAGAAAGAAATTGCTGCTTATCACGAAGCAGGTCATGCCTTGGTAGCGGCCAACTTAAAACATGCTGATCCTGTTCATAAAGTTTCGATTGTCGCTCGGGGGAGAGCAGCTGGTTATACTTTAAAACTTCCAATTAAAGATAAACATCTTCGTTCTCGCTCGGAATTTTTAGCTGATTTGGCTGTTTTTCTTGGTGGTTATTGCTCTGAAAAAATAGTCTTTAAGGAATTAACTACCGGAGCATCCTCAGACCTTCAACAAGCTTCGGATTTAGCGAGGGCTTTAGTCACTCGCTATGGAATGAGTGAAAAATTGGGACCAATGACTTTTGGCGAAAATGGTGGATTAGTATTTTTAGGAAAAGCAATTGCCGAACAAAAAAACTATTCTGAAAAAGTAGCTTCGGAAATTGATAAAGAAGTAGAAAAATTAATCCGCGATGCCCAAAAAACCGCCCAAAAAATCATCAAACAGAAAAGAACAAAGCTAAAACAAATAGCAGAACAATTGATTGAGAAAGAGGTTATTGAAAGAAAAGAGTTTGAAAAATTGATGAAATAAAAATTTTAAAAAGCGCCCGTAGCTCAGCGGTTAGAGCATCCGGCTTATATCCGGACGGTCGGTGGTTCAAATCCATCCGGGCGCACTTTCGGGCGGTTAGCTCAGTTGGTTTAGAGCGTCTCGTTGACATCGAGAAGGTCATAGGTTCAAGTCCTGTACCGCCCACATGAAAATTCCGATTATCTACGAGGATGGAAATATTATTATAATAGATAAGCCGGCAGGGCTCTTGGTTCATCCGACGAGCAAAAAAGAAAGAAACACCCTTATAGACTACTTTCCTAATGCAAGACTGGCTCATAGACTGGATAAAGATACCTCGGGTCTGCTAATTTTTGCTAAAAATGAGAAAATTCATGATTGGCTGAAAGGCCAATTTAAAAATCGCCAGATAAAGAAAAGATATATTACCTTGGTTCACGGAAGCCTTAAAGACAAAACTGGTATAATTACTAAAACCATTAGCAGGTCCAGAAAACGGGGCGGCAGCCAAACCACTGCTCCAATAGGCAAAAGAAGGGAAGCAATTACTAGATATACGGTTTTAAAGGAATTTGAAGGCTATACTTATTTAGAAGTAACTCCGGAAACTGGCCGAACCCATCAAATAAGAGTCCACTTGGCCTCAATAGGGCATCCAATAGCTGGAGATGAAAAATATAAATTTAAAAGACAACCAACTCCAGAAAGATTAAAAAGACAGTTCTTGCATGCAAGTTATTTAAAATTTTCCTTGCCCAATGGAGAAGTAAAAGAATTTCATTCTGAATTACCCAAAGATTTGGAGAAAATTCTAAAAAATTTATGACAAATAAATTAGATATTTTCAATAAAAGCCAGCTTAAACAAAATATCCCGGACATAAGGCCTGGTGATATTGTTCGAGTTCATTTGAATTTACCTGAAAAAACTAAGGCAGGCAGTCAGCGAACTCAAGTTTTTGAAGGATTAGTTATTGCCAGAAAACATGGCAAAGGATCTAATGCTACTTTTACGGTTCGAAAAATATCTCTTGGCGTAGGTGTTGAAAGAATATTTCCTCTTCACTGCCCAACAATTTTTAAAATTGAAGTAGTTAAACGGTCAAAAGTCCGCCGAGCAAAACTTTATTATATGAGAGAAAGACGAGGCAAAAAGGCAAGAATGAAGACTAAGGAATTATTGGGAGTGGAGTGGGAAGAACCGAAAGAAAAACCCGTTGAAGAGGCGGGAAAGAAAGAGGAAGAACCAAAAAAAGAAAAAAAAGAAGCCGAATCTAAAGAAGAAAAACCTAAAGAGGAAAAAACAGAAAATAAGTAAGCCCAGGTGGTGGAATTTGGTATACACACTTGGTTGAGGGCCAAGGCTCATTTTTGGGCGTGCGGGTTCGAGTCCCGCCCTGGGCATCAAGGAGGGGCGGTTAGCTCAGCTGGCTAGAGCGTCTCGTTTACACCGAGAAGGTCGTAGGTTCGAGTCCTACACCGCCCATTAATTGCCCGGGTGGCGGAACTGGTAGACGCGCAAGACTTAAAATCTTGTGGGAGTGTTCCTCCCGTGTGGGTTCGAGTCCCACCCCGGGCATAAGTTTACAAAAATAAATTATTTAGCTAAAATTAAAAAAGTAGGGCCGCGTGGCGGAGTGGCTTACGCAACGGTCTGCAAAACCGTTTACACCGGT
>JAUWHN010000045.1 GCA_030605865.1 Candidatus Portnoyibacteriota bacterium | reverse complement strand
GGCATAAATTTTTCCTTTTTCTTCAACGATTTTAGCCATAGGAATAGTAAAATAACCCGCGCCACAGCCAAAATCGGCAATTTTCATGCTTTCTTTAATACCAATTTCTTCAATTATTGTCTCGGGGCAAAGAAAACCACCTTTTGGAAGTTTTGTTTTCATATTAAACGCAAGTAATCGAAGCCACTTTATCTCCTTCTCCTAATTTCATAATCTTTACTCCCTGGGTTACCCGGCTTAGTTTGGAGATATTCTTGAGAGGCGTTCTAATTACCTGGCCTTTTAAAGAAATCGCTATTAAATCTTCTTGTCTTAAACCAATAATCCGGGCTGATACTATTGGACCAGTTTTCTCAGTAATATTTGCTGTTTTAATACCAATTCCTCCTCTTTTTTGTCTTTTATAATTTTCTAATCCTGTTTTCTTGCCAAATCCATTTCTGGTCACAATCAACAGATCGTTCTTTGTTGTTTTATCAATTACTCCCATTCCTATTACCCTGTCATCCCCGACTTGCCGCGAGGCAGGCTTTCTTAGCCTAATACCTCTTACTCCCCGCGCGCTTCTTCCCATTGGCCTCAAATCTTTTTCAGAAAATTTTATAGCCTGTCCCTTTTCGGTTATTAGAATAACGTCATTGTCATTGTTAGTTCCTTTAACCCAGTTTAGGTTATCATTTTTATCAATTTTTATAGCAATTAAGCCGCCTTTTCTAATATTTACAAACTTTTCAACTGCTGTCTTTTTTATTATACCTTTTTCTGTGACCATTGCCAAAAATTTAACATCATTTTGTTTCTTTAAAGGAACAACAGCGCTGATTTTTTCAGAGGAAGAGATTCCTAAAATATTGACAATTGCTTTTCCTCGGGAAACCCGGCTTGCTTCAGGAATCTCGTAAGCCTTTGTTTGAAAAACTCGGCCTTGATTAGTAAAGAAAAGAAGGTCATCGTGAGTTGAACAAATAAAGAAATGCTGAACAAAATCCTGCTCTCGGGTTTTTATTCCTACAATACCTTTTCCTCCCCTTCTTTGAACTCGGTAAGTTTTAGGGTCAATTCTTTTAATATAGCCGGCTTTAGTTACTGTAATTACGGTTTCTTCTTCGGGAATCAAGTCTATTTCTTCAAATTTTCCCACCTGCGATTTAAAGACTTTGGTTCGGCGCTCGTCGCCGTACTTGTCCTTAATTGCCAATAGTTCTTTTTTGATTATTGTTAAAATCTTTTGAGGGCTTTTTAATATTGTTTCAAGTTCTTTGGCTATTTTTTTCTTTTCGTTAAGCTCATCCGCGATCTTTTTCCGTTCAAGGCCAGCTAAAGTCTGTAGTTTCATTTCTAAAATAGCTGTTGCTTGAATTTTGGTTAGTTTAAATTTTTTCCTTAAATTTTCATGGGCAGTTTCTTTGCTTCTGGATTGTTTAATAATAGCAATGACTTTATTTATTTGATTGAGGGCTTTGTTTAATCCTTCTAAAATATGGATTCGTTCTTTGGTTCTAGTCAAATCATATTTAGTTCGGCGAGTTACTACCTCTTTTCGATGGGCAATATATTGAGTTAAGAGTGTTTTAAGGGACAAAACTTGGGGTTGGATTCCATCAACCAGAGCCAGCATATTTGAATGAAAAGGTTTTTGAAGGTCAGTATATTTAAAAAGCTTGTTTAAAGTCTTCTGGGGCTGCGCGTCTTTTTTCAACTCTATAACCACCCTAATTCCTTCTTTGTCTGATTCATCGCGAATATTTTTGATTCCCTGAATCCGGCCTCCTTTAACAAGTTCGGCAATTTTTTCAAGCAAAGTCGTTTTATTAGTTTGATAGGTTAACTCACTAATTAATATCTTGAAGTTTCCTTTTTTATCCTCAACAATTTCCACCTTTGCCCGGGTAACTATTGGTCCTTTGCCCAGGGCGTAGGCCTGGACAATGTCTTTATGACCATAGATCATTCCTCCGGTAGGGAAATCCGGCCCTTTTATAAATTGGAGGAGGTCGTCTATTGAAGCTTTGGGATGGTTAATAAGGTGTACTGTTGCATCCATTACTTCAGTTAAATTGTGAGGAGCGATATTGGTCGCCATACCAACCGCTATTCCTAAAGTTCCATTCAAAAGAAGATTCGGAACCGGTGACGGTAAGACAACTGGTTCTTTTTTTGTTCCATCATAGTTATCTCTGTAATTTACTGTTTCTTTTTCAATGTCCTCTAGCATTTGTTCGCCGATTTTTGATAAACGCGCTTCTGTGTATCGCATCGCTGCCGGAGAATCTCCATCAACTGAATTGTGAACAAAAACACCACCTGCCAGAGAAAAATTATGCCAAGGTTCAATAGTTAAATCATAAACATCTTCTTTTTTTCTAAGAAATTTAACTGCTATTACTTTATGATTATGGCTTTTAGCTTTTTCTAAAATTTCTGAAAAATCATTGAAATAATTTAAGGCATTTTCGAGCCTTGGAACACCGTTATTACTTCTTTTCTCCTCGTAAATTTTTGGGGTTACTTTAGAATATTCATTTAAAAGATTATATACATAACCTAAAATTTTACTTCCTATCACTTTTTCTTTATAAGCAGGATCCTGCCAATTTTTATGTAGAGAAATCTTAGCTTTTTGGGTTAACTCCTTCATGCAATCAGGATTTTCTTTTAGACGTTTTTTATTGCGAATACTCGTCATCTCACTAATTTTCTTTCTAAATTCAGGATATTGCCATTGTTTAATAGCCTTTTTTCTATGAAATTCTCGAATTTTTGGATCTTGCCATAACTTTTTTGCCATTTTACTAAAGTGATCTTCTGGAAATTTTGCTCGATACTCTGGATTTTTCCATAATTCTTTTGTAATTCTGCTTTGTCTTTTTCGCCATTCTGGATCTTGAGCTCTTTCTTTCATTGTCTTCGAAATATATTCTCGATGTTTAGGATTTGACCATAACTTCAAAGATATTTCTTTCATATGTTTACTCATTTTTTCCCCATATTCAGTATCCTGCCATTTTTTCTTTAATTCTTTTGATTTTATTTCACTCATTAATTTTTGAAAATCTTTTCTTTTCCACAAATTCTTTAAATTCTCACTTGATGATTTGACTATTTTTTTTCGATATTCGGGATTCTGCCAGGCTTTTTTAATAATTTTACTCATCTTTTCTCGATAAATAGGATTCTGCCAGCTTTTTCTATTTAATTCTGACCAAAGCGCTGAAGCTTTTTGTCGATTTTCCTTCTTGGCCCAAAATTTCTTTCTACCTTCAGCAAGTTTTTTGACGTAATCAGGATCGTTTTTATGGCGCAAAGAAGCAATTTCCTTATGAAATTTCCAATGATCTCCCCATTGAATTCTTCGAATATTATCAGGATTATTGTTTAATTTATTAAAATCTAAATGATGTCTAATTTTTCCAGCGCTTTTTTCATAAATCCTATTCTTTATATTCTGCTCATCAGCTAAATGATGAACAAAATCCCAATCACGTTTAAAGGGTTGATAAATCATTTGATAACCTTTTAAGTTTTTATCTTCTTTACCACCATAAATTTTAGTATACAAAGGCAGTAAAGAATCGTTGGGTTTTAAATCCTTGGCTTTTTTATATGTCCCTCCCCGCAACATAAATAAATGGTCTATAGTACATTTAATTTCTTCGCCATTACTTAAAATAACCTTCACTATTCTTTGATTTTTTCTAGTAAGTCTTGGATTCTTAATCTCTGCTATTTCTACTTGTTTACTTTCATGATTGAAAGTATACGTATAATTTTTCTTCTTTTGCTTATGTTCTTTTACGAGCTCTTCAAAAGTTAATAATCTTCCATCAGTTAAATTTACTTTTGTATCTTTAGTAAAACAACCCCAGTTTCCTTGACCATCAACTAAAGGATATCTTAGAGAAAAATCTTGAGCCATTCTTGCCATACTGTCGTAAACCGCTTGATCGCTATGGGGATGATATTTTCCTAATGTTTCTCCAACTACAGTCGCTGACTTGCGATATCTTGCAGTAGAGTTTAATCCCATTTCATGCATAGCGTAAAGAATCCGGCGATGAACCGGTTTTAGACCGTCTCTAACATCAGGAAGGGCCCGAGAAATAATTACGCTCATAGCGTAATCTAAGTAGGACTCTTTCATTTCTTCGGTTATTTTTCTGGGTTGTATTTTGCCAATATCCATATTTCTATTTTATAATTTCTACCTCAAAATCAGCCTCTTCTTTGCCGACTTCCATTATCCCCTTAATTCCTGCCTGTAAGCTCTTTTTGAAAAGGGAAAAATCTTCTTTAAGAGTACCAAAAAGAGAGGGGACGGTTTCAGAACTCTTGAAAGAATAATTTAAAGAAATTAACCAAAAGAAAAGAATGATACTCATTACTAAAATAACCGAAATCCAAAGCATTTGAACTCGGATATAGCGAGGTTTATTTTGTAATCTTTTTATGAAATTCATAAAATTTTCATAACAATCACCTTCATCTCCTCCTTGAGCAAATCCTTCTTTTTAATCATTAGTTGGTCAATAATTTCTTCTTTTACCCCGATTTCTTTCAAAAAATTATCCACTTTATGTAGTTTAATATTTAGCTTAGGAATTTTATAATGCATGGGAATAACTATTTTTGGCTCAATTTGATTAATGATGGCTCTTGCCTTTTCGCCATCAATAGTATAAATTCCCCCTACGGGAATCATTAAAATATCCACTCTTGATAATTTCTCTAATTGTTTATCGGTTAACTCTTTTTGGCCCAGATCACCCAAATGACAAATTTTTATATCTTCTGCCTCAATAAGGAAGATAGTGTTCAGCCCTCTTTTTTTTCCTTGTTCGGCATCATGAAAAGACTTGATTCCTAAAATAGATATTTCCTTTAATTCATATTCCCCGGGTCCGTTTATCACAAAAGGCGACTTTCTTAAAGTCGAAGTATTATTGTGGTCGTAGTGATCGTGAGATACAGTAACAATATCTGCCTCGCAGCGAGGCGGTTTTAGTCCAATATCTTTACTAAACGGGTCAGTGATAATTATTGCGTTTTTGGTCACTACTTTGAAGCATGAGTGACCATACCAAGTTATTTTCATATAGTTATTTTAGCAAATTCTAAGCGAATTGACAATCTTTTTAGATTGATTTATACTCTAATATATGAATCCAGAATCTCAAAGCAGCCCAATAAAAAATACTCTTCTTAAAACCTATCTTAGAATTCCAAAAGTAGGAGATATTGTTGAAGGCGAGGTTTTTGCAATTAACAAGAATGGTCTTTTTGTTGATTTAGAGAATTTTAAGACAGGATTAATTTTAGCGAAAGAACTCAGAGAGAATCCAGGCCAGTTTAAAGATCTAAAAATAGAAGACAAAATCATGGCTAAAATCATTGAACTTGAAAACGAAGATGGCTTCGTAGAGCTATCTTTAAAGGAAGCTGGGTCAGAGCGAGGCTGGGTAGAATTAGAAAAGAAAATGCAAGCAAAAGAAATCATTCAAACTAAGGTTTTAAAGGCAAATAAAGGAGGATTAATTTTGGACGTTGATAGGTTTGAGGCCTTTATGCCGGTTTCTCAACTTTCTGCCGAGCATTATCCGAGAGTAGAGGGGGGCGATACCCAGAAAATTCTTCACCACCTTCAAAAACTGGTAGGAAAAGAATTAAAAGTGAGAATAATTGATCTTCATTTTAAAGAAGAAAAGCTTATTGTTTCGGAAAAAGCCACTCAAAAGGAAGATATAGAAGAGGTTATTAAGAAATATAAAGTAGGGGATAATATTAGTGGAATTGTAACCGGAATAGTAAACTTTGGAGTATTTGTAAAATTTAACAGTTTAGAAGGACTTGTTCATATTTCGGAGCTTGCTTATCAGCTTATTGAGGATCCCCATAATATTGTTAAAGTAGGAGAAAAAGTCAAAGCGAAAATAATCGAGATTGACAAAGACAAGATTTCGCTTTCAATAAAAGCTCTTAAGAAAAATCCCTGGGAAAAAGTGAGAGAAAAGTATCAACACGATCAGGTTGTAATGGGAACGGTGACAAGACTTAATCCTTTTGGTGCTTTCATTCAATTAGATAAAAACATCCATGGGCTTGCCCATATTTCTGAATTTGGCACAGAAAAAAGAATGCAGGAAATCTTGGAGATTGGAAAAAAATATGATTTTAAAATTTTATCCATTAAACCAAGTGAGTACAGAATGGCGTTGAAGCCAGTATTGAAATAAGCAGGCAAAACAAAAATGGCGAAATGGCATTGGCTATTTCGCCATTTAAATATTGGTCAAAAGATTAGTTTTCGGAATCTATTTTTTCTTTTTTGTGTATTTTTTGTGCAGCTTCTCTATTTGTTCTGTTATTACGCCCTCGGCTATATTTCCAAGCTTTTTCAATTCTTTCTGAACCTTTTCATTTTCTAAAAGCTTATCCACCTTCTCGCTTTTCATTAATTTGTGAATAACGCCATATAACATAAGACCCTTTAATAATCTTTTCTTTTTTTTCTGCAAAACAAAGATATAAATACCTATTATAACAAAAAGAATGGGCCACCATTTCCAAATGGCTGTAGTGATTACTCCCAAATTAGTCAGCAAAGCCAAAACTCCAATAATTATTAAAAGAGTTGGAAGAAGGATGCATTTGTGATGATAGAAAAACATTTTTATTAGCTTCTTAGGAATTAGCTTCTTAGCTTTTTAGTTAATCCGTTGGCTAACGGGCTAAAAAGCTACAAGCTACAAGCTAAAAAGCTGGCTAATTCGACCTTGATATTTTAATTGTATCATTAAATATTAAAATTTCCAATTCATCGGCCTCTTGGGAAGTTTGACTTCCCCTATACTTTTAATATACCATATTCCAGCAGTTATTAAAATCCCAATACTATTGATCCCCACGTCTCCTAAGCTGCCTTCTCTACCAAAAATAAAAGTCTGGTGATATTCGTCGGTTAAGGCATAAAATAAAGAAAAAACGATTGAGGAAATTACAATTTTTCCCCAGCCTACGGCTGGTCGGCCGTAGGCCGAAATGCCTCGTAAAAATAAGAACGTCAAAATAGCATACTCTAAAACATGGGCAATTTTCCGCAAAATAAAATCCTGCTCCAGGCCGCTTTTTAAATTAGGAATGGACGAAAGCCAAAAGATAAACCCAGCCCAGATTAAAACCGGAAACCAAAATTTAAAAAACTTTTTCATTTTTTAACAACTTAACTTTTTTCTTGATGCCTTTTCTATAACCACCCGGTGAACCATCCGAACGGACAACCCGGTGGCAGGGGATGTCAGTCCGCCAGCTGGCGGATTTATTTAAAGCATTGCCAACCGCTCGATAGGCACGGGGTTTACCAATCTTCTCTGCCACTTCTTTATAGCTCATCACTTTCCCACGAGGGATTTTTTTAACAATCTCATAAACCTTATTTTGAAACTTTGTTACATGTTTCATGTTTTATGTTTCATGAGATATTTATGGGCTTTCTCTAAAACTTTCTTCGCATTTTCAAAAGTTAACTGCCCCAGAGCCTTTTTATATGGTAACCATTTATAATCTAAATGTTCATGAGATAATTTTATTTTTTTAGCTCTAGCTTCAGCCAAGAGAAAGGTAACAATTTTAAAAATATTTTTATCTTCCAGTCTAAAAAAATACTTAAACCATTCTTTGAATCCTTCAACAAATTTTAAATCCTCAATCCCGGTCTCTTCTTTTGCTTCGCGGCGAATAGTATCCTCTATAACTTCATCTTTTTCAATGTGTCCTTTTACATAATCCCAGTGACCTCTGGATGAAGAAATCCTTTTGTCTGGGGGATAATGCAAAACAAGGTAATAAATTTTACCTTTTTCTTTTCTAAAAATTATTGCGCCTGCAGATTTTTCTATTGGCATGCTTCCCAACTTTTCTCTACAAAATCTTTTATTTTCTTCTTAAACTTTTCTTTGTCAAATTTCAAAGCGTGCTCACGGATTTTTGGGGAGTTGAAGTTTCTGGGGTTGAATTTTCTAACTGCTCTGGTTAAAGCTTCTGGAGTTTGCTCATCAAAGAATATCCCTGTTTTCCCTTCTTTTATACTTTCTAAGACCCCGCCGCTCCGATAAGCTATCACTGGTTTCCCGGCGGCCATTGCTTCTAAGGCAACTATGCCAAAATCTTCCTCTTGGGGAAAAACAAATGCCTGACAATTCTGATAATATTCTTTTAAATCTTCGTTATGGAACTCTCCTAAAAACTCAATGTTTTGCTTAGCTATATTTTCTAATTTTTTCCTTTCTGGCCCATCGCCAACAATTTTTAGAGGTTCACCCAGTTTATTAAAAGCTTTTACAGCGATATCAAAGCGTTTATAGGGCAGAAGCCGGCCGACCATTAGAAAAAATTGGTCAGAAGCGGCATAGTTCAGCCTTTTGTTGGCAAGGCTGAACTTCGCCGCTTCAACTGGCGGGTGAATAACTTTTGCTTCTCGGTTATAATATTTTTTAATTCTTTTGGCAACAAAATTAGAATTGCAAATAAACTTATCTACTCGTAAAGCTGCTTCTTTATCCCAAAGCCGAATATAATTCATAAAAAAAGGAACCAGTTTTTTAATGATTCCCGGCAATCCAAACTCTTCAATATATTTATGGCTATCATCCCAGGCATAGCGGGGTGGAGTATGACAATAACAAATATGTAAAGTATTGGGTTTGGTAATAACCCCCTTGGCAAAACTGGCTGAATCAGAAAGAACCACATCATAATCAGATAAATCAAATTGCTCAATGGCAATTGGCATTAGTAGCGGGAAGATTCTATGTCTGGATTTAGCAAAAGGAATTTTTTGCAAAAAAGAAGTCCGAATTTTTCTATCCGAAAAAGCGCCCCGAATTTGTTTGGGGGCATAAATCAAAGTATAAATAGGGGCATTGGGGAAAATTTCGCAGAAAGCTTCTAGAACTTTCTCAGCCCCACCGTATTGATTTAAATAATCATGTACTAAGGCTACTTTCATAAATTAACAAGCTGAACGGTCCGTGAAAAGCACCAGGAACGTCTTCAGCAAAATATAGATATCTTTTTTCAGTGACCAATTTTCAACATAATGAGCATCTAATTTAATCTCTTCTTCAAAAGGCAAATCCGAGCTCCCGCCAACCTGGGCTAATCCAGTCATTCCTGACTTTATAAGTAAAACCTTTTTGTGATGTTTTTCGTACTTGGCTATCTCGTCTGGCTGATGGGGTCTTGGACCAACCAAGCTTATCTCTCCTTTTAAAACATTAATTAACTGAGGAAGTTCGTCCAGGCGAATCTTTCTAAGCACATTTCCAACTTTTGTTATCCTGGGGTCCTTTTTCATTTTAAATAAAGGACCGCCTTTTCTCTCATTATATTTTAAAAGCTCCTTTTTAAGCGCCTCGGCATTTTTCACCATTGAACGAAATTTAAAAAGGTTAAATTCTTTTCCCTGGCTAATTCTTTTTAATCTAACAAAAACCGGCCCAGAAGAATCTAATTTTATAATTAGACCCGTAAGCAAAAAGAACGGCCAAAGTAAGAACAGGCCCGTGGCCGAACCAAGAATATCAACTCCGCGTTTTATTATCTTGCCCCAACCGTCCAAGGGGGTCTTTTTTATTTCGATTAATGGTACTCCGCCAAAAGTGTCAATCTCAATATTGGTGGTTAAAGTCTGAAAAAGATTGGGAACAAATTTAAATCCCACCCTATACTCGTCACAAAAATCCAGAATGTCCAGAATTTCTTTTCGTTCATATCTTGGACTAGCAAGAATAACAGTATCAACGCTGGGATTTTTAACTGCTCGCTTAATTTTTTCTACATCTAATTCAGGAAAATGTCTGACAATTCGATAGCCCAAATCGGGCTGCCGGCCAATTTCTTTTATAATATTTTTACTCATCCCATCGCCTCCAATAACTAAAACATTATGAGTTCCAATGTTATATTTTCCTACCAAATACCGTTGAAGTTTTTTAATAAAAAAGCGACCTATAAAAACAAATAAAATGGCTAGAATCCAAGTCGTCAAAAGAATAAATCTTGATTCAAACTCCTTTCCTATTAAAAATAGAAAAACAATAATGGCTAACACTGTTGCCGAAATGCTAATTGCCACTTGAGAAGATTCCTCGAATAGCTTGCGAGAAGCCCTTATTTTATAAAGACCGGACAAGGCAAAAACAATCAAGGTAAAAATGGTTGCTGCGATTAAAATCACTAAAAACCGGGAAAAAGGCAAATTTAAACTAAAAAGTACTGGTCGCCATTCGATTAGAAGGGGACTGGTTCGCAAAAAATAGGCAGCTATTCCAGCCACTAAAATCATCAAAAAATCAACCGGGACAAGCAGAGTACTGAATATAAGTTCGGATTTCTTCATATCGGTTTAATTGTAGTTCAAAATCGGTTAAAAATCAACCCCGATGTTACGTCGGGGTCAAATCAAAAATCCTCAAGAATATTCTTAAGAATTTTTGATGTCGGGCAAGTCGTAAGCCGAATTTTGTTCCCCGATGGACATCGGGGGATGATCATCTATCTGGGATCGCCATTACTGACGAACTCATGCGAGCTACCTTGATGATGTTTGCTCTTGCACTCACCTAGGAATTTAGCCGTTTCATTTCCGCATTGCTACGGAATTCGCCCAGTCATTCGACCGGGCGGTTTTGTTCTTTCGAACAAAACCGTCTCTGTTCGCATCCCTATCCTCGCGGACGACGGGTGTTACCCGCTAGGCTGCTGTCCGAAGTTACTTCGGACGAGTGTTCGGACTTTCCTATCCGATGGACATCGGATCGATCATCTCTCTTGCCCGACACTTTAATCTTAACAAATTTAAGAAAAAATGTCAAATCCCCGGCAAGGTTATTCCTCGTTCTCCTTTATAATCCAAAGCGCGGTTGACTAATTTGTCAGCCTCTTTATTCTCCGAACGAGGAATATGTTTAAAAGTAATTTTGCCAAAATTTATTTTTAAATTCCAGATTTTAAGAAATAACTGCTCAATTTTTCTATCCAGAATCTTATACTGTGCATTTAACTGTTTGGCTACAAATTCGCTGTCCATTTTTACTTCTACTTCCATATTTTTTACTTTTTTCTTGCCAAAAAGTAGTTTTGCTTTTTGCAGAGCAAAAATAACTGCCTCATATTCAACTTCATTATTAGTGGCCCGGCCAATTTTCTGAGCATATTCTTTAAGCACCCTACCTTTTTCATTGGTAAAAATCACCCCGATTGCTGCGGGGCCGGGATTACCGCGCGAACCACCATCTGTATAGATAATAATTTTCATACTTTTTTCAAATCTATTATTTTAAGCTGTAATTTCCTTGCTCCATTCCACTCATCAGTAATCAATTCAAAAACAACGTCAACTTTATCACTTTGCTTTATTTTATCACAAAAATCGCCTAAACCAAAACCTATTGCCTGAAATCCTTTAATCTTACTAGTTAAATACATTTTTAAATGACTGCAATTATTTCCAACTGCTCTGAAATTAGAGATTTTTAAATCTTTGATTAAAAATAAGGGTCTGGGATTTTCTTTGCCAAAAGGAGCGAATCTTTGAATCTCTTCATATATTTCAAAATTCAATTCTTCGGGTTCCAATTCTAAATCAATATTCAGCAAAGGAATCAAATCTTCTTTCTTGATTTTTTTATTAGCAAATTTTAAAAGTCTTTGTTCAAATTTTTTTAAATTTTTATTGGGAACCGTAAAACCAGCTGCTCCGGGATGGCCGCCAAAATCTTTCAATAGCTCTTTGCACTCGGAAATCGCTTCAATAATATTAAAACAAGGAATGCTTCGAGCCGAACCCTTGCTTTCATCTTTTGTTTTTTGAAAAATAACTGTTGGACGATAATATCTGTCAGTTATGCGGCCGGCAATTAAACCCACTATTCCGATTGGCCAATTTTCATCTCCCTGAAAAATTAATTTCCCTCTTCCGCCAGCTGGCAGATTCAAACGACTCTCTACTTCCTGTATAATCCTATTTGTTAATCTCTGCCTTTCTTGATTTTTTTCATTTAACCTCCTGGCTAAAGTTTCAGCCTCTTTTTTTGATTTTGTAACTAACACTTCGTAAGCAGTGGTGGCATGAGCCATTCGGCCGGCAGCATTAAGTCGGGGACCGATAATATAACCTAAAGTATAAGCATCTAATGTTGATTTAATTCTTGCAGTCTTCATTAATTCCTGAAGTCCCAATCTTTTGGCCTGAGCAAGAACTACTAAGCCGTATTTAACAAGAGTTCTGTTTTCGCCGAGCAAGGGCATGATATCGGCAACCGTAGCAATCGCCACTAAATCCAAAAGCCATTTCTCCCAGCTTTCTGGTAGCTCGTATTTGGTAGCTCGTATTTGGCATAGAAGAGCCTGGACGACTTTGAATGCCACTCCTGCAGCTGCTAACTCTTTAAAAGGATATTTTTCTCCTTTTTGACATGGATTAACAATAGCAACGGCCGTTGGGATTTTGTCATGAACTTCGTGGTGGTCAACAACAACTACGTCCATTCCCAATTTATTAGCTAATTTGACTTCTTCAAAATCAGTAATTCCGCAATCAATAGTGATGATTAGGTTGGTTTTTTTAGCAGCAACCTCTTTTACTGCCTCAAGATTTAAACCATAGCCCTCTTTATTTCTATCGGGTATATAAATGTCGGGGTCGTTCCCCAGGGCCTTAAGGGTTTCGCTTAAAATTGCTGTGCCGCAAACTCCATCAGCATCGTAATCTCCGAAAATTGTGATTTTTTCTTTGTTTTTCAGGGCTTTTGCTATTCTTTCCACTGCTTCTTTCATTCCTTTCATTAAAAAAGGATCATGAAGGTCTTCGTCATAATCAGGATTAAAAAACTCATCAATCGCTTTTTGAGTTTTCAATTTTCTGTCCCAAAGTAACTGTAAGGTCATTCTTGAATATTCCGGAAACTTATTTAAAAACGCCTTCGGCGCTTTCTTATTTATTTTCCATTGCTTTTGCATTCTATTTTTTTATTTAAGGCTTCTATCCCCGGCAAAGTTCCGTTAGCGAGGTATTCCAACATTGCTCCGCCGCCGGTGGAAACGTAATTAAACTTTTTTTCTAAACCCAGTTTTTTTATAAAGGCAGCTGTGTCGCCTCCGCCGACAATTGAATAAGCCCTACTTTGAGCAATTGCCTTAGCTAAAATTTCTGACGCCCTATCAAAGGGCTTTTTTTCTACTACCCCCAACGGTCCATTCCAAACAATCGTCTTAGCATCTTTTATTGATTCTAAAAATAATTTGATAGTTTTTGGACCCATATCAAGAATTGATTCATTCTCTTTTACGGCATTAATTCCTCTGACAACGATTTCAGAATTTTGACAGACAAAATCAACTGGCAATTGGAGCTTCGGACTTTCTAAATCCAATTTCTCCACCACTTTAAACATGTTTTTCTCAACAAAAGACTGGCCCATATTTATATCCCTGGCAGCAAAAATAGTATTAGGCAAAGCTCCGGCTATAATTAATTTATCAGCTCTTTTGAGAAATTTTTCAATAACTTTAATTTTAGTTGCCACTTTTGCCCCGCCAATAACAACTACTAAAGGACGCTCGGGTTTATGAAGAATTTTATTTAACTCTTTAATTTCTTGCTGAAAAAGAGGACCGGCGACCGAGGGCAAATATTTAGTAATGCTAATAATTGAAGCATGTTTGCGATGAGAAACAGCAAAAGCTTCGTTTATAAAAACATCTCCTAATTTAGATAATTCTTTAGCGAATTTAGGGGAATTTTTTTCTTCTTCAGGATAAAAACGGATATTTTCCAACATTACAATCTCGCCCGGTTTCATTTTCTCAACAACTTGTTCAACCTTTTTGCCAATAATACTATCCAGCTTTTGAACTTCTTTTCTTAAAAGTTTTTTGAGTTTTTTAGCAATAGAATCAAGACGCAATTCTTCTATAATTTTACCCTTTGGACGATTCAGATGACTTATGAGGATAATCTTTGATTTTTGCTTGATTAAATATTTCAAAGTAGGTATAGCTGCTTTAATTTTGGCTATTTTTTTCTTTTTTTCTAAGGGCACATTAAAATCAACGCGCATTAAAACGCGTTTATTTTTAAAATTAATGTCTTTTATGGTTTTTAATTTAGGCACACTAAACACTTTTAATAATTTTAATAAACTCTCCTCCATCTAGGCTGGTTCCTCCCACTAATAATCCGTTCATTTTGGCTTCTTTGATATAATCTTTAGCATTTTTACTATTTAAGCTCCCGCCATAAAGAATAGGAATTTCTTCAGCTAATTCTCTGTTGTAAAGTTCGCTTAAAGTTTTTTTGATAAACAGAATTGCTTTCATGGCCTCATTCGGCTGGCAAGGATTTTCAGTGCCGATTGCCCAGACCGGTTCGTAGGCAATTATCAGATTTCTCATTTGAGTCCTTTTTATACCTGATAAGCCCTCAATTAATTGATTTTTTACCACCAAGCTCATTTCTTCTCCTTCCTGCTCGCCCACGCAGAAAATTGGTTTTAACCTAACTTTAAAAGCCGATAAAAGTTTTTTATTAACCGTTTCATTGGTTTCGTTAAAATATTTTCTTCTTTCTGAATGGCCAATAATAACATAAGAGCAACCCAAATTTTTAAGCATTGTTGGAGAAATCTCGCCAGTATAAGTGCCTGACTGTTCCCAAAAACAATCCTGCGAGCCGAAGACGAGTCCGCCGAAGCCCTTGGCGCAGACGGATGCACTGATAAGCGGTAACCAAACAAAGGGAGGACAAATAACCACTTCTATATTCTTATTCCGCCAGCTGGCGGATTTTATTCTCTTAATTCCCTTTTCAACTGTATCAAAAAGCTGTTCAGCTTGAGCTTGAGTTGTTGGGTTGCATTTCCAATTTCCAATAATAAAAGTTTTCATAAAATTGGTAAACTAATTATCCCCACGGTCACCAGGCTAACAATTACTCCGGCAATTAAAATTCCTAAAACAATTAAGAGAAAAGCACGTTTAATTGGAATCCCAAAAACAAAGGCCGCTAAAGAACCAGTCCAGGCACCGGTAAAAGGCAGGGGAATAGCCACCAGTATAACTAAGGCAAACTCTTTCCAACGCTCAAATTTTTTTAAATGATTCCTTCGGGTTTTTT
>JAUWHN010000046.1 GCA_030605865.1 Candidatus Portnoyibacteriota bacterium | reverse complement strand
TCTTGAACAATCTTTTTTAAATCTTTAAAGTTTCCACAAATAAGAATAAGTCTTTTTCTTGGTTTTATTCTTTTTATTGCAGCCGAATCAGCATCAATTCCTAAAACCTTTCCATCTGGTTTTATCTTTTCTAAAATAGCCAAACTGTGGCCACCCATTCCAATAGTGCAATCTACAAAATTCTCGCCCGACTTCGGATCCAAATATTTTATAGCTATTTTTAAAAGAACGGGTTGATGCACAAGTTTCGTAGCCTAAACGCCGAGTTCACCGAGGCGTTCTGCCATATTATCAACTTCTTTTTCCGTACTTTGTTTAAATAAATTCCACTTGGCTTCATCCCAAATTTCCAAACGAGTATAAACACCAGCAATAATCACGTTCTTTTTTAACCCAGCATATTGTTTTAAGTAATCAGGAATAAGTATCCGCCCCAATCTATCTAAGTTAACTTCACTAGCACCGGCTAACATAATGCGACTAAAACCCCGAGTATCTCGCTGGCCTAAGGGCAATTGACTTAGCTTTTTAACTAATTTACTCCATTGATTTAAAGGAAAAATCCAAAGACAGCTATCAAGACCCTTGGTAATTACTGCTTTTGCGCCAAGTTCCCTTCTTATTTTAGAAGGAATAGCTAATCTTTTCTTGGTGTCAATTGTATGTTTGTATTCACCTATCAGCATGATTTGAGTTATCCACAGTTTTAACAGCTTATCCCCATATTTATCCACGATTACCCACTATGCTTTTATTTTACCCCACCTTTAACTCTTGTCAACCCTTTCCTTTTACAACACTTTGGCAATATCCCTAAAATAAAAAATGGCTTTATTAAGCCATTCTTATATATATCGACCCTTGACTTTTCCACAATTTATCCCCTTTTAGATTTCCTCTGGCCCCATTTCAATAACATCCCCTCTTTTTAAACCTCCTTGTAAAATCTTTGTGGCAATTTTGTTTTCTATTCTATCCTGAATAACCCGGTTCATTGGCCTGGCGCCAAATTCCGGATCATAACCGAGCCTAGCTATCTTTTCAGCTAATTCCTGGGTTACTATAAACTGAATGCCCCTTCCTTCAACTAATCTTTTATTCAATCTTTTAAGCATTAATACGGCTATATCAACCAAATTTTCATGAGACAAGGGTTTAAATATAATTACCGCATCAAAACGGTTCAAAAATTCCGGCCTGAAAAGCCTTTCTCGTAAAAGATACTCTACAAGCTCTTTCTTAAAAAAAGAATAAGCATAGCCCGCCCTTTTTTCAACGTATTGTCTTATAAATTCAGCTCCTGCATTAGAAGTACCAATGATAATTGCATTGCGAAAACTTACTGTCCTGCCCAGGTTATCGGTTAACCGTCCTTCATCCAAAACCTGCAAAAATAAATTCAAAATATTTTTGTGAGCTTTTTCTATTTCATCAAGCATAAGCAAGGCAAAAGGATTTTCCCGGATAGCATTTGTTAACTGCCCCTGCTCTAAACCGTCGGAAGATCCAATCAACCTATCTATTGAATCTATGCTCTGATATTCTGACATATCCAACCTTATCATTCTGTGCTCCGAACCAAAATAGGATTCAGCTAATGCCTTGCAAGTTTCAGTCTTCCCTACTCCAGTAGGTCCTAGGAAAAGAAAAGTGCCGATTGGTTTTTCTATTTTAGCTACTCCTGCCCTTGCCCTTCTCATGGCATCAGCCAAAACATCAACGGCTTCTTCTTGATCAATTACTCGCTTGTGAATAAAATTTTCAAGATTTAAAAGCTTTTCTTTTTCTGTTCTCTGAATCTCACCGGCTGGAATTTTGGTTTTTTCAGAAATAATCTGGGCAGCATGCTCGGGAAGAACAACTTTAGAATTTGTCTTGGTCTTTGCGTAAACCATTACTTCACCTAAAAAATCAATTGCTTTTTCCGGAAAAGGAACATCCTGAATATAACGGTCAGTTAGTTTAATAATAGCTCTCAATCCTTGATAGCCGACCCTAAGATTGTACTGCTTCTCAAAGCCGGAAAGCAAATCTTCTAAAATAAACATTGTTTCTTCAGCTGATGGCTCTTCAATTTCAACCTTTTCAAAATGGTTCATAATTGCCGGATGGGTCTCTATGTTTCTATGAAAACCTTCAAAAGTAGTAATTCCAATAATCTGAAGCTCTGGCGACTCCAAATAAGGAATTAAAGCCGAAGAAATATCAAAACCACCAACACCTTCTTGTTTCCCAATATAACCATGAATATTATCTATGATTAAAATAACGTTTCCAGCGTTGGACGCTTCACCAAATACTATCTTGAATCGTTCTAAAAGCTCTCCTTGGGTTGTAAGGCCGGCAAACATAGCTTGCATATCAAGTTCTAAAACCCGTTTATAATTCAAAACAGAAATAGACCTGCCCTCAAGAACTTTCTTGGCAAAACTATAAACAATGGTTGAGCGCCCGCCCCCCGGCCTGCCAATAACCAAAACATTGTTTTCTCCTCTTCTGGAAAGGACTCTCTCCATCTCTTCGATTTCTCTCTTTCGGCCAACAACATGAAGAGGGAGTCCTTTTTTTCTTATGAGCTTAGTTACATCAACAGCATATTTATCAAGATTAACAGTATAGCCGGCTGCCCACTGCTTGCCAATTCCCGTCTGCTTTAGTAAATTGTCTAATTTCCAGAATTTTTTCTTCCATTCAGCTTCATAAGTTATAAAATCGTCCCAAGAAATAACATGGTCAACGTCTAGTACTTCTAAGTTGTTATTAAATAAAATTTTTCTAAAATCATCATCATGCTCAGCAGTAGCTACTAAAAAATCTCTGACTTCAATCTGACGATGAAAATTGGCTGCTGCCTGCCTTGCTGCTTCAGAAATTACTCTATAGAATACCTCGCTATATAATATTTTGCTGTCTTTAAGCCTTTCTTTTTTCTTTTTCAAAAACTTCTTTATCTCACCTTTAGCTAAACCTAATTTCTCAAAAATTCGTTCAACTCTTTCGTTTTTAAAAAGAAAAAAAGCCACATAAACAGCAGTGAGAGAAATCTCCTTTCTCCTGCAAAAAACAAGGGCATCCACTAAAGCATGAGTAACGTCAAAATCTAAATATTCTGCTAAATTTACTTCCACCTCTTTACTGTCTAAAAAGGCAATTGTTTCTTCTAGAGGTATTTTAAGATAAATATTCTCTTTTAAGGCGCTTTCAAAAAAAAATCAGCCAAATCCAACCCAAAACATCAAGGCTAAGAATAATTAAAAACAAACCTAAAACCTGGCTCGATGAAGATAAATACGGCACTGGCTGATTACTAAAAAAAGCTATTAACAGCGCTAATGCTATGAATAAAAACAAGCCATTTACAAGCCTAACCAGCCTCAGAGGAAATGCCTTGGCTATTTTAACAGCTTGATAAATATTTGTATGCTTTAAATCGAAAATCATATTTTTATCCTGCTAATAGTAACGCCCCTGTTACAATAAAAAATGCCAAAAGTGCTGGCAACACCAACCAAACAATTAAGGCTAAAAATCCAAAAATAATTACTCCAATCAAGCAAACTAAACCAATGACAACGGTAACTGACCTGATAATAAGACCAATTCCTCGAGAAATTAAATTAAAAACCAAAGCTTCAAAAAGTTTTTTAATATCAAGGCCCCGGGGCCGACGAGTAATATCTCTTCTCCAGGGAGCAACCAATGTTCTTAATAACAAAGGAATGGAATAATATTCCCGAACAAATATAATAAAATTCTTCCAAGCCATTATCAGGCCTTTTACAGCCCTGGTGTAATACCAGCCCCAAAATCGCAAGACAATAATTCTCTGCAATCCTAATGTCATATTTATATTATACAATATTTTTGACAAATAAAAAAATAACAGAAGACTGTCCTCTGTCATTTTTAAAATGGGCGATATCCGATTCGAACGGATGACCTCTCCGATGTGAACGGAACGCTCTAACCAACTGAGCTAATCGCCCTCATTCCCCAAATCTTCTTTCTCTTCTTTGATATTCCCTGATAGCTTTTCTGAGTTCTTTTTTGCCGAAATCAGGAAAATAAGTCTTAGTAAAATAGAGTTGAGTATATACAAGATCCCACATCATAAAACCAGCGCTCAAATGGGGCTCCCCGCCGGTTCTAATCAAATAATCAACCGGTGGTAAGTCTTTAGTAAAAAGATTTTTTTTAACTAAATCAGAGCTAATCTTTAATTTCGGATTCTTTCTTGATTCTTCCACAATTTGCCTTATTGTTTTTAGCATTTCATCAGTCCCATTATAAGCCAGGAATAAATTAACAAAAATTCTATCATGGTTCTCTGTTGCCTTTATTAACTTTTCTATTGATTGACACAGCCCCTTGGGAAAAAAATCTTTCCAGAAACCCGGAACCATAATTTTTATTTTCTTTTCATAGATTTTTTTACCCTTAACTATCTTTTTTGCCTCCTTATTAAGAATATTTAATAGAAAATCTATTTCTTTTTTTGATCGGTTTTTAATATTGTCTATAGAAAGCCCCCAAAAAGAAAAATAAGGAATTCCTAATTCAATGGATTCATCCACTAATTCACCAAAGCGCTTTGCCCCTTCTTGATGCCCAACCCAGGGATTAAGATTCTTCGCTCTTGCCCACCTCCTATTGCCATCAGGAATTACGACTATATGCCGAGGAAGATTGTTTTTCATACTGGTCATAGTCCAAGTCTATTTATTAAAAACTCACATTTCTCACTTAATAAATCCCTAACAAATCTATCATACATATCATAACGATAATTAAATTCTTCGGTGCTCATTGCCACACAATTGATATCTGTTCCGGCTTCGGCTTCCAAATTTTTTATAAAACCAGCTAATTTTCTCTGGTTAATATTATCCCCTACTATCAATAAATCAGCTCGCGACATACCTTGTCCCATTCTTGCGGTTCCATTACCTACAAACAATCCCGAAAGCAAAACAAGTTTTATTTTGCCCAATCTCCTTATGGCTTTTAACATTTTATCTTTAGAAACAGGGCTAGACCTTAAAATCAACTCTCTAAGTTCATTAAAAAAATTAAAGTTGGGATTAACAGAAAACAACTGCTTTCGGGGAGAAATCTGCTTGGCTCTTACAAGACCGATTTTTTCCAATCTCTTGATTTCTTGCCTGACCCTTGCTAAATTTCGTCTCATTATTTTTGCCGCTTCTTTCAAAAGAAAACTCTCCTCGGGGTTTCTAAAAAACAGCTTCATAATCTGAACCTTAGCTGGAGATTCAAATAACTGTTCTAAGGGTCCACCCCCAGAATAGGCTCGCCTTACTATTTTTGTTTTTTTTCGTTTTCGCGGTTTTCTTTTCTTTATTCTTTTCTTTATTCTTTTCTTTATTCTTTTCTTTGCTGGCTTTTTCGCTATCCTTCTTTTCTTAATAACTCTCTTTTTCGGTTTCTTTGCCCTAATTACTCTTTTCCTTATAACTTTCTTCTTTTTTCTCTTAATCGGTTTTTTGACTCGTCTCTTTGTTGGTTTCTTTGCTGTCTTTTTTTTCTTAATTACTCGCTTTTTTGGCTTTCTCTTCGCTGTTCTTTTTTTTGTCACTTTCTTCTTTGGTTTCCTAGCCACTTTCTTTGCTGGTCTCTTCTTCACGGCCCTCTTAACTCTCCTCACCACCTTCTTTCTTGCCTTCTTAGCTGGCTTCTTCCTAATAAGTTTCTTCTTCTTGGCTGGTTTCTTCCTGACAGCTTTTTTTACTGTCTTTCTTTTAGCGGATTTTTTAATTGGCTTAACTGCCTTTCTTTTTTTGATAGGTTTTTTTCGAACCGGCTTTCTTCTGACAGCT
>JAUWHN010000034.1 GCA_030605865.1 Candidatus Portnoyibacteriota bacterium | reverse complement strand
GGAATTGAAACAGCTTTAATGTCCCTTAACATGATTAAGGTTGATGCCTTAGTCAAACAAAACAAGAAAGGCTCAAAGACTTTATATAGAATAAAACAAAGTCCCCATAAATTAATCATTACAATTTTAATTGGAAACAATTTAGTCAATATTGGTGCTGCATCCTTTGCAACAGTGATCTTCACAAATTTATTTGGTTCAAGCGGAGTTGGAATCGCTACGGGTGTTATGACGTTTTTAATTCTGGTATTCGGCGAAATCACCCCAAAAACATTTGCAACTCAAAATGCCGAAAGAGTTTCTCTTCTGGTTGCCAGACCCGTTGAACTACTATCTATTCTTTTGTCGCCCTTGGTCAAAATTTTTGAATATATATCCAGATTTATGTCTAAATTGCTTGGCACAAAAAAAGAAAAAGCACTTTCCGAAGAAGAACTAAAAACAATTGTTACAATGGGTGCTAAAGAAGGTATTTTAAATCGAGAGGCAGCTGAAATGATGCATAATGTTTTAGAGTTTAAAGGAACGAAAGTTACTGATGTAATGACTCCCGATGTAAATGTAGAGATGATTGATGGAAAGAAAAAACTAAAGGAGGTTATTGATTTTGTCGTGAAGTCGCCTTTTTCCCGGTATCCTGTTTATTCAGAAAGTAAAGACAAAATAATTGGCATATTGGATGTAGATGACGTTTTAAAATATGTTAAAAGTGGAAAATTAGACATTAGGGTTAAAAGTATTGTACGGCCTCCATTTTTTGTCCCTGAATCCAAAGAAATAGATGACCTGCTTGTAGAATTTAAAGGCAAAAAAGTGCCCCTGGCCATTGTGGTTGATGAATACGGAGATGTCTCTGGCTTAGTAACGGTTGAGGATATATTAGAAGAAATTGTCGGAGATATCTTTGATAAGAGTAAAAGAAAAAGTGTTTATATTAAAAAAATAAATGATAAATTAATTAGAATAGATGCCAGGGCCTCTGTTGAAGAAATAAATGAAATTCTTCACTTGGGTCTAAAAGAGGGACGTTTTGATACAATGGCAGGGTTTATCGAGCATAAACTTCAAAGAATTCCCAAAAAGGGAGAAAAGATAAAATTAAAAAATATTACAATTGAGGTTGATGAAGCTACTAAACAAGGAATAAAAAGCGTTAAGATAATTAAAAGTTAACTAATTAACAAAATCTATCAGAAGAACATTTTTCAAAAAACCGAATAAAAGGAAATTTATTAGAGTAAATACTCAAATAAGAATCCCCAAGGTGCAAGTAGTTGATGAAACTGGAAAAAACTTGGGGGTTTTAGATACTTACAAAGCAATCGAAATAGCCCAAGAACGAGGTTTGGATTTAGTGGAAATAGCCCCAACAGTTAAACCCCCGGTCTGTAAAATAACTGACTACGGAAAACATAAATATCAACAAGCCAAAAAAGAACAGCAACAAAAAGCTAAGCAAAAAACAATTGAAGTAAAAGGGATAAGGATTGGACTTTCTACTTCTTCGCATGATTTAGAATATAAAGCTAAACAAGCTGGAGAATTTCTAGGAGAGGGCAATAAAGTCAGAGTTGAGATGCGACTCAGGGGACGAGAAAAAGCCCACCTAGATTTGGCTAAAGAAAAACTAAGTGATTTTCTAAAGTTAATTACGATAGCATATAAAATAGAAGAAGAACCTAAGAGAAATCCAATAGGCCTAATTATGACTATCGCAAAAGAATGATGCTAAAAACCAACAAGTCGATAACTAAAAGATTCAAAATCACCAAAAATAAAAAGGTGCTTTTTCGTCCTATGCACCAGGATCATTATAATGCTAATGATTCTGGAAATCAGACTCGTCGAAAACGAGGTGTAAAAATATTAAAAGGAAAAATAGCTAAGAAAATAATAAAATCTCTATGACTCGTGTAAAACGCAGCGTAGCCAAGCGTAAAAGAAAAAAGAAAATAATTAAACAGGCAAAAGGCTATAAGTGGAGCCGAAAATCAAAATATCGGGCTGCTAAAGAAGCTTTGATGCATGCCTGGACTTATGCTTATCGTGACCGCCGGACAAAAAAGCGAGATTTTCGCCGACTTTGGCAAATCCGAATAAATGCTGCCTGCCGGGAACAAGGAATCTCTTATAGTAAATTTATCAATGCTTTAAAGAAAAATAAAATAGAACTTGATAGAAAAATTTTAGCCGACTTAGCAATGAATCACCCGGAAATTTTTAAAAAGATTGTTGAGAAAGTTAAAAAATAAAAAAATACGAGCAAAAACAAAGACCTGGGTATTTTACGAGTTTATCTCATAAAATTACTCAGGTCTTTTTGAAGGGCGTTGGATTGAATTAAGCACTTCCTTCTGGGCGCCATCTGGATCAAGTCCTTTTTTCTTCATCAATTGTCGTCTAATTATAAATTCTATCCAGGAATAAGTTTTTTGTATCTTTTTCCTTTTAGCATCTACAAAATCTAAAACTAAATGAAACGCTGCTCCCAAAAAAAATCCCATTAAAGCGCTGGATTTAATCAAAACAGCAACTAAACAAATAAGTGATAAAAACTCTACTGTATGAAACAAAAACATGCACAGAGAATCTTTCCGTCCAGGAGCAATTTCTAAATGAGCCATATCAAAAGTATATGTTCCTTTGATAATATGCTTGATATTCAGATTTTTACATTTAGTCCGCCAAATAAAATCAATAAAGTGATCAACGTCCAGCAACACCGAACCTAAAAAGAAGAAAATGCCCTCTACTTTACCCCAAAAGCGATAAAGCAACAATCCTCCACCAAATCCAACAGTCGTATGGATTTGTGGTTTCAATTATGCCTCCTTATTTGAATTTTAGTTCTTTTTGATAAAGAACTACTTTGCTTCTATTATAGCATACCCACAGAATTTGTCAAGTTTTTCTTGACTTAGATGGTAGTTTTTGAGAAAATTGGAACATATGAGCGGCCATTCGAAATGGAGTAAAATAAAACATACTAAAAAAATTACCGACGCTCGCAAAGGTAAAATCTTTAGCAAAATGGCAAAGATGATTGCTATTGTTGCGAGAAAGGGCGGGGATCCGGAAATGAATCCCGCTCTTCGTCTTGCTATTGAACAAGCAAAATCAGTTAATATGCCCAATGACAATATTGAGCGGGCAATTAAACGCGGAACTGGCGAAGATAAAAAAGGACAGTTAGAAGAAATAACCTATGAAGCTTACGGGCCCAACGGTACGCCCCTGATTATTGAAGCAATAACTGACAACAAAAACCGAACCTTGGCTGAAATAAAACATATTCTAAGCAGTTTTAATAGTAAATTAGCTGAATCCGGAAGCGTTAAATATCTTTTTGATAAAAAGGGTGAAGATTGGCTCCCAAAATATTCAACAGAAATAACAGACGAAAAGCTTAAAGAGCAACTAACTAAATTATTTGAAGCGCTCGACGAGCAAGATGATGTGAAAGAGATTTATTCTAATGTAAATTTATGATTATATTAGGAATTGATCCGGGCACGGCTACAACCGGATTTGGAATAATCAAAAAAAACGCCAAACTTAAGCTTATCGAATATGGGTGTATCAAAACAGCCACTAATTTAACGACTGCCGAACGATTAAAAGAACTTCATAATCAGTTAAATCTCTTGATTAAAAAACATAAACCTGATATGGTGGCGGTTGAAGACATTTTCTTCTTCAAAAATTTAAAAACCGTAGTCAAGGTCAGTCAGGCCCGCGGTGTAATTCTTCTAACTGCTGCTAAATCAAAAATCCCAATATTTGAATGTACTCCCCTCCAAGTTAAGCAGGCAACAACCAGCTACGGCCGAGCAGAAAAAATTCAGGTTCAAAAAATGGTCAAGATCTTGCTTAATTTAAAAGAAATTCCCAAGCCAGAT
The DNA here is from genome assembly GCA_030605865.1 of Candidatus Portnoyibacteriota bacterium. GTDB lineage: Bacteria > Patescibacteriota > Minisyncoccia > RBG-13-40-8-A > JAUWHN01 > JAUWHN01. The sequence continues at coordinate 5,753 of JAUWHN010000034.1, read as the reverse complement.
GACGCAGCAGATGCTTTGGCAGCTGCTATCTGCTGTGCACATACAATAAGATGAGTTCCATTACTCAATATATTTTAAACAGAGGTATTTCGGAGGATATTTTTATCCTTATTTTGGCTATTCCTATAATATTTGTAGTGATTACCTTTGCCCGAAGAATAATCGGTTCAATAACGCTTGGAATCTACACTCCGCTCTTCCTAATACTATTACTGACTGTTGTCGGCATAAAAGACGGGATAATCCTTTTTATATTTGTTTTTATCTCCATGTTTGTTGTTCGTTATTTTTTGAAGAAAATCACCTCTCTAACAATGACAGATATGAGAGTGCTAGATGCAATAATGTTCTGTGTTTTGGCTATTATCATAATTCTGGGCTTTCTTTATATCCCCCTACTTAGAGACATCCCCCTCAATACGGTTACTCTCTTATTTCTGCTTGTTATGAGCTCCTGTAGCCAGGACCTTATAATGATGTGGGAACCCAGGGGGTTTAAACGGTTCGTCTCGCCTGTTATGGAAATTTTAGCCCTGGTAATTGTTTCCTATTTCCTGATAAATTGGACCTGGATTCAAAACATTATCTTAAAATATCCTTTAGTAATAATAATCGTCTCTGTGTTTGTAATCGCTCTCCTGTCAAGATGGAGAAAATTAAAAATAAAAGAATATATAAGATTTAGAGAAGTCATAAAACATGTGGAACTACCTGAAAAAAAGTAAAACAGTTCTGGGTCTGAATGAAAGAAATCTAAGATATGTAAAAATACCTGTCACTGAAATAGGACACAGTATCCCTGATAATAAATTGAAAGCTAAAAAATTACTTCGAAAAGCAGATATCCCTGTCCCCAAGACCTATAAAATAATTAGGGATCAAAAAGAACTGAAGTTGTGCAACTGGAACAAACTACCTAACAGCTTTGTGATTAAGCCTAATTTGGGTACATTTGGCAGGGGTATTTTAATTGTTTTTGGAAAGAAAAAGACAAAAAATAATGGCGAACAAAATGAACTGGGGAAAAATTGGGTTCAAGCAGATAAAAAGATAATCACAATAGAAAATCTTGAGAATCATATACTAAAAATATTAAATGGAGTTCATTCTTACAAAATAACAACCTCGGATATTGCCTTTTTTGAAGAACGAATTAAAATACATCCCAATCTAAAACCATACTGTAAAAGAGGAATACCTGATGTTAGAATTATGGTTTATAATAAAATCCCTGTTATGGCCGAAATGAGACTACCAACGCTGGAATCTCAAGGACGAGCCAATCTACATCAGGGAGGTATTGGAATAGGCATAGATATGGGCACTGGTATTACTACCTCTCGTGGTGTATGGCATAAAAAATTGATAGATTGTCTCCCAGAAAGAAAAAGGCTACCACTTGCAGGTATAAAAATACCCCTCTGGGAAGAAATGCTTGAATTAGCAGTGAAAACCCAAATGATTCTTAAAATTGACTATTTGGGAGTAGATATAGCTATAGATAGAGAAAAAGGGTTGGTAGTTGTAGAGGCAAATACCAGACCAGGGTTAGAAATCCAAATTGCCAATCTTGCACCTCTAAAAACCAGATTAGAAAAAGCAGAAGGGATAAAAGTCAAAACTATTAAACAAGCTGTTAGGTTGGCTCAGGATATGTTCGGTGGAGAAATTGAAGAAGAGTTGGAAGAAATCTCCGGAAAAAAAGTGGTTGGAATAACCGAGCCCATTGAAATAATTGATAAAAAAGAAAAAAGGCATCCCTTTATTGCTAAAATTGATACTGGGAGCCTTAAAACGCAAATTCAAAAAGAAACTGTAAAACAATTGAAATTAAAGAAAAAAAATAAAGAAGAAAAACCAGTAGCTTTATTCTCCTTTATTATGGACGGTTTGTTTGTAGAAACCGAGGCTTCAATAATTGATGATCCTCAAACAAAATACGAAGTGATAATCGGCCGGAAAGATTTGAAAAAATTCCTCATAGATCCGGCCAAAGTTTATTTAAAATCCAAAAAAATGGTCAGGAAAAAAGTTTAAGCCAATTTTATAAATCTCCTCTTCCCAACCTGCAAAATCATACCTGATTTCACAGAAATTTCTTTTTTCCAATCTTTAACAACTTTTCCATCAATTTTTACTCCTTTCTGCTCTACTAATCTTTTGGCCTCGGCTTTTGACGGGGCTAGTTTTGTTTTAGCTAATAAATCTAAAATTGGCAATTGTTTAGCTTTTATTTTTACTTGGGGAATTTTTGTCGGTTGCTTTTTCTCTCTAAAAACCCAATTAAATTCTTTCTCCGCGTCAGATGCAGCAATTCTTCCATGATAAATAGTTACAATTTCCCGAGCCAATTTGGCTTTAGCGTCTCGGGGATTGAGTTTTTTGGAACTTAATCCTTTTTTAATTTCTTGAATCTCTTTTAGAAAAATCTCGGTACATAATTCAAAACAAATCAAGATTACTTCATCCGGTAGGGCCATCACTTTGCCATATATTTGATTGGGGGAATCGTCTAGGGCTATAAGACTCCCCTCGCTTTTTGACATTAACTTCTGACCGGTTTTTGGATTAATCAAAAGAGGAGTGGTAATCACAAATTTTTCTTTCTTTTTGTATATCTTTATTAAATCTCGACCAATCAACATATTGAAAGTCTGATCTGTCCCGCCTACTTCTACATCAACGTTAAGAGCCACTGAATCATAGCCCTGGAATAAAGGATACAAAAATTCATGCAAATAAATTTCTTCTTTTTTCTTTAATCTCTCTTGGAACATATTTCTTTTGATTATTTGAGCTTGTGTAAAGTTTGCTGCTAATTTCATAATATCCTCTAATTTTAATTTTCCTAACCACTGACTATTGAATTTAACTTTGGCTGGATTTTTTTTAGATTTAAAATCTAAAATCTTTCCGATCTGCTTTTGATAGGTTTTACAATTTTTCATAACCTCCTTCTTGGTTAAAGCTTTTCTGGCGGTCAATCTTCCGGTGGGATCACCAATTTGAGCAGTAAAGTCACCAATCAAAAGAATAATTTTATGTCCCAGGTCCTGAAGTTTTCTTAAAAGTAAATAATTGGTCGAATGACCCAGGTGCAAATGAGGAGCAGTTGGATCTACTCCGTGATAAATAACCAATTTCTTTCTTGACTTTAAGGCTTTCTTAAAATCTTCTTTAGAAGGATAAATTTTATCCACCCACCTACTCAAAACCCCATCTATTATTTTTTTATCAGTAATAACCTTGCTCATACCTTAAAGATACTATAAAATAATAGTATAATCAAATATATCATGACTAGATACCGAAAACCTGGTCTTTGGACTAGAATAAAATTACGGCTATATAGAGCAAGATACCGCAGAAGAAGGCAATGGCTGAAGCGGCTTTTTGTTTGGACGCTTTGGCTTTTTATTCTTGGCTGCATTGGAATTTTGTGTGTTTTTGCCTATTATTCCAAAGATTTACCAAGTACTGAAAAAATCAGCCAAAGACAAATTATTCAATCAACAAAAATTTACGATAGAACCGGCCAGGTCCTGCTTTATGATATCCACGGTGAAGAAAAACGAACCGTTATCCCCTTTGAAGAAATCCCCCAATATATGAAAGACGCCACTATTGTGTCTGAAGATGATGATTTTTATCACCATTTTGGACTTGATTTTAAAGCAATCATTCGAGCTTTTTTAGCTAATTTAAAAGGAAAAAAAATATCCCAAGGGGGTTCAACTATTACTCAACAATTCATCAAAAATGCTGTTTTATCTCCTGAAAGAACTTTAACCAGAAAAATCAAAGAAGCAATCCTATCTATTGGATTAGAATTAAAATATTCTAAAGATGAAATTCTGGGCTTTTATTTAAATCAGGTTCCCTACGGCTCTAATGCTTATGGAGTAGAGGCAGCAGCAATGACTTTTTTTGAAAAATCTGCCCAAGAGCTAACCTTAGCTGAAGCAGCTCTTTTGACTGCCCTACCCCAGGCTCCAACTTATTTTTCCCCTTACGGCTCTCGTCCCGAAGAATTAAAAATCTGGCAGGAACGAATCCTGGATAAAATGGCTACTTTTGGTTATATTACCCAAGAACAAGCCGAAGAAGCTAAAAAAGAAGAACTCAAATTTAATTCTCAAGTAAAAAATATCAAAGCCCCTCATTTTATAATGTATGTTAGGGAATACTTAGATGAAAGATATGGTAGGGATTTTGTAGAAAAAGGCGGGTTAAAAGTTTGTACAACTTTAGATTGGGAACTTCAAGGATTGGCTGAAGAAATAATAGCTGAAATTGCTCCTTATAATAAAAAAGTTCATAATGCTCATAATGCTGCTCTAATATCAATTGATCCAAAAACTGGCCAGATTTTAACAATGGTCGGTTCAAAGGATTACTGGGGAGAAGCATCGCCCAAAAACTGTTCCCCTGGTAAAAACTGTCTTTTTGACCCAAATGTTAATGTAACTATTCGTCTGCGTCAGCCTGGCTCTTCTTTTAAACCATTTGCCTATGCCACTGCTTTTAAAAAAGGATTTACTCCGGATACAATGATTTTTGATTTAGAAACCGAATTTGCTGTAGAAGGGGCTGAAAGTTATAAACCTCAAAACTATGACGAAAAATTCAGAGGGCCAGTAAGTTTTCGTCAGGCTCTGGCTCAATCATTAAATGTTCCCTCGGTTAAAGTTCTTTACCTTGGTGGAATTAATGAAACGTTAAATACAGCTGAAGATATGGGAATAACAACTTTAAAAGACCGCTCGCGTTACGGTCTTTCTCTTGTTTTAGGAGGCGGGGAAATAACTCTTTTGGAAATAAGTGCTGCCCTTGGAATTTTTGCTACTGAAGGAACAAAACATCCTACGGTTTCCATATTAAAAATAGAAGATGGCAAAGGAAATGTCCTTGAAGAATACGAAGACAAACCAACAAAAGTTTTAGATGAACAAATTACCAGATTAGTAACCGATATTTTGTCTGATGAAGAATCTCGGGCTCCAATATTTGGAAATCATTCTAAACTTTATTTAGCTGAAAGACCAGTAGCTGCTAAAACCGGTACGACCCAAGAATACTGGGATGGCTGGACAATTGGCTATACGCCTTCTTTAGTAGCCGGGGTTTGGGCTGGTAATAATTTACCCACATCAATGGAAAAAGGGGCAGGAGTTTATGTAGCTGCTCCAATTTGGAACGAATTTATGAAAAGAGCATATGAAATTAAAGCAATGAACAATGAACAGCAAACAATGAACAACGAAAATGAATTTATCCTATTGGGAGAAGTTGAAGAGTTTACTGAACCCGAACCAATTGAAACTGACAAAGATGTTTTAAATGGAAAATTTGCTAATGAAATTAAAGTAAAAATAGATAAAATATCCGGTAAATTAGCTACTAAATATACTCCCCCTGATTTAATTGAAGAGGAAATTTACCGGGAGGTTCATTGTGTTTTATATTATATAAATAAAAATGACCCCCAAGGTAAAGGCGACGGCCGAAATGATTCTCAATTTAACAATTGGGAACCTCCTGTAATTGCCTGGGCCCTCTCTCCAGAAAGGAAAGAAAAATATAATGTTCCCCCTCCTCAAGAATACGATGATGTTCATACCAGAAAAAATCAGCCAACTATTTATATTGACTCACCAAGAAATAATGCAACCATAACAACAAAAATAATAAAAGTCAGAGCTTCGGCTAATGCGCCTTTAGTTATTAAACAATTGGATTTCTTTTTTGATAAT
>JAUWHN010000009.1 GCA_030605865.1 Candidatus Portnoyibacteriota bacterium | reverse complement strand
TGAGAATTTACACAAACAGAAGCAAAGCCATATTTTTTAGCCTCCTCGCAAGTTTTTCTAATATCATCCGGAGTAGCAGTCGGTTTTGTGGCATTCGTATGGTCAAAATATTTAGCTAAATCTTTTTCTTTTTTCATGTTTTTTTTCCTTCGCATTGTGCGCGCGGAGGGAATCGAACCCCCGACCATCAGCTTAAAAGGCTGCTGCTCTACCTGGCTGAGCTACGCGCGCAGAACATTATCTAGTAATCCTCATTATATTTATATCCTCTGGTCTTTCTTCTCTTGCCTCTGTGTATTGCCATTCCAGCAACCGGTACAAGGGCCCAGAGAAACCGGGAGAGTTCAGCCATAAAAAGCTTTTGGGTGATTGGATTAAAGGTCGCAACTAAATCACTCGGAAAAAACGATAAAACAACACTTAAAACAAGTCCCACGCAGAATAAGCTAAACAGAAATATCAGAAAAACCGACTTGTCTCCTGTTTTTCGAAGAGCTTTTTTTAGAACCGAATTAGAAAGCAAAATATAAAAGACAAAAACTACAATCACAAAAATAGCAATCGGATAAACAAAGTCTTCGTCAATCTTGGGAGTTTCAAAAACATTGTTAAAAGGAAAGAAGTTTATAACTGCTATGGCAATATAAATACTAATAAGAAGAATTATAATTTTATTTCTTCCTAAAGTCAAGCCCAAAAGAAAAGCAGCCACAATCAAAAACAGGATTACAAACAAGTCCCATGTAGGAGTAAACCAAGATACATTTGTTAAAAGTTCCATATTTTAGATAAACCATCGTTTCATTTCATTGGCCCCAATTCTCTTTCTTTTCATAATAATTTTTCTCTTTCGCCGGGCGTTTGGAATCTGTTTAAACAAACTAACAATTGCTTTCCAGGCGTATTTTTCAAAGCATAAAGCATAAAGCCAGGCAGCCACCTCCTTTATTAGTATACAATAAAAATGGCAAAAAAACAAGCCCGCTAATTCATTTTTAATTTGTACTAAACGCTGGTTTTTAAAAGCATAATATTTGGCAAATCCTGATATTTTTCTCCTTTCTTTTACAATAGCTATATAATTACGTACAGCTTTCTCCCCTGCTCCCCGTAAGTGATATCCGACTGCTTCTGGTTCGTAAATTGCTTTCCAACCGTAAAGTCGAAAACGCCACGATAAATCAACATCCTCTTTATACATAAAAAAGTCCTCGTCAAAGTATTCAAAGCGATTTGTTTGGGGTACGCCGCCTTTAAAAATAGGTAATTTTATATCCTCAAGAGCAGAACGGCGATATAGCGGCGCAGCGCCGTCAACTCCAAAAATTTCTCCTCTTTTGTATTGCCCTTTATCTTTTTCTCCTTGTCCTTGATTAACAATCCGCCTATTTTTAAACATTATTAAACCCGTAGTATCTAAAACACGATTTTCCGAGGTTAAACCTCGGAAATTTTCTATTTTATAGAGTTTTCCTTGTACAGCAGCGATTTTATCATCTACTTCTATTGCCTCTATTGCATTTTTAACAAAATCTCCATCCAAAACAACATCCTGGTTTAAACAAAGCACATATTCTCCCTTGCTTTCTCTAATTCCAGTATTATACCCGATTGAAAGACCCAAATTGTTTTTATTGCGAATAATGCGAATTTTTGGACTAATTCTGCGAATAACATCAAGAGTTTTGTCAGTAGAAGCATTATCAATTACCAAAACTTCAATATTATCATATGTCTGTTTCAATATTGATCTCAAACACGGCCCAATTAAATCTTGAGCATTATAAGTAAGGATATTAACTGATACTAATTTATTCTTTACCATATAATATAGCCAGGGCTACCATGAATAACAATAAAACTTTATCATTCAAAAGTACAACGTCAAACAAGCTATAAATAAAAATCCAGAGTAAAAAGAATGTAAAAATTAGATTAGTTTTCCATCCCCTTTTAAATATTTGCCAGAATATTAACAACAAAACAATCAAGCCCAATAATCCCATTTCTGAAACTATGTCTAAATAAAGATTATGGGCTGAGGCGCCTTTTTTTGCTGCTGAAATATCTTCATCTAAAACAACGGGATAATTTCCTATCCCAACGCCTAATATCGGATGTTTAAGGATAGATTGAAAAGATGTCCTCCAAATTCCTATTCTGCTTTTTACTGATAGTTCTTCTAAGTCAGTAATAGACTTGACTCGTTTGAATGCTAAAGTACCATCGCCTCCATCTTGATAAGATTGAGACAAAATTAGAGAAGAAGTTGGAAAAGCCAACACAAAAATCACCAACATCCCAACAAGCAGCTGTATGTAGGATTTATTAAATCCTACATTTTTTCGTATGTTCTTAAAAATCCACACAAAAATTACAGCCAAGAACGGGATAACTGCGCTGACCCAAATACCCCGAGAACCGGAAAATATCAAGGCCAGGAAAGATATGATAACTGTAAACCACAAACTGTAAACTATGAACCTGTTTTTATAAATTTTAGAAATTAATAAAAAGCTAATAAAAATTAAGCTGATAATCGTAAACAGGGCAAAAGAGTGAGAATCAGGAAAAATTGAAAACATTCGTAAAGTTGGTAGGCTGTTTTCGTAATAAGAGAACCAAGTATTGCTGACAGCTAATAACTCACTTAATCCACTTCCGTAAAAAATTGAAATGACATTCTTAGCCCACCACTGCCAAAAAGTATATAGGGGCTTGAAAAATATTGAAACAAGTTGACTGTAGCCGAGTATTAAAGATATTATCCCAGCTGCTGCTCCGGCCTTAATTATTTTTGGAACCATTTCTTTATTGCGAGCAATAACATTTCTGATAATTATATAAAGAAGAAAAATATTAACAAGAAAAAGAATCTTTTTAACACCGATAACTATATCAGTAGCAACAAAAAGCGATAAAACACCGATTCCTAAAAATAATACCATCAAGTATCCCATCGAATAATGTTTGAATTTTTCTTTTATTTTGAATCCTTTCAGTCTATCTTTAATTATTTTTAAAGACAGACCTTGTTTAAATAATAAACATAAAAATAATATTGCTAACAAAATCCGCCAATTTGCCATTGAGTCAAAATTGCCAATCGGTAAAGCAATAAATAAAGGAATGGAAATAATAAATAAAATCAAACTATCCTCTACCTTGCTGAAAATAAAATAAAAAATCAGCAAACCGGTCATAATCAAAACCGCTTCTTTTTCTAAAACATTGACACTCGCCAAAACCACGATCAAAATCTCAACCACTAAAATGATGTAAAAAGAAATTTTATTTTGCATAAGTCAATATTTTTAGGGTCTCCTCTGCTGTTTTTTGCCAGGAGAATTTTTTTGTCTGTTCCAAGCCTTTTTTAATTAATTCTTCTTGTAAATTTTTATCAGTTAATCCTTTATAAATTGCCTGGCTAATTTCCTCAATATCTTTTGGATTTTTTACAAATAAGGCACTATCCCCTACTGCTTCTGGCAAAGAACTCATTTTAGTAGTAATAACCGGTGTTCCACAAGCCATTGCCTCAAGCGGTGGCAAACCAAATCCTTCATAACTTGATAACCAAATAAACAAATCAGCAGCATTGTACAGCAACAGCAAATCTTCTTCATCAACATAGTCTTTATGAATAATTTTGTTTTGGTTAATTTGCTGACCAGTATAATTTTTACCGACAATCAAAAATTGATAATTAGGTAATTTATCAGCTATTTTAACAAACGCTTTAATCGTTTCTGCAACAAACCTTCTTTGTAGAATATCACCTACATAAAAAATAAATCTATCTTTAATCCCATATTTCTTTTTAAGGTTTGATAAAGTTTTAAAAGTAAAAGGGTAATACTTGAAACCTTCATCAGCAGCCAGTGGGACAACAAAAACTTTTTTTGGGTCAACTTTATAATATTTCAAAATTTCCTTTTTACTAAATTGAGAACAAGTAAATATTGCTTTTGCTTTTTCGGCAGAAATTTTGGATACTTTCTTTAGCAATATCCTGTCAAAAATACTTGGCCAGTTGTATAAATCCGGCCGGGCTTCATAGATAATGTCATGTAGAACCAGGGCGATTTTTCCTTTATAGAAAATCGGAGCAACATAAGCAGGGCAAAATAAAATATCAACTTTATCTTTTGTTGCTGCCCGGCATAAAGAATAATGAACGAATAAAGCATTACTGCTGGTTTCCAGCCTGCGGCTGGTCGGTCGTAGGCCGATCGGGATATCGTCTGGAATTCGATTCTTGAAATACAAAACAAACTCCATGCCTTTCTCATTGGCCCAGTGCTTTAACAAATTCATTAAATAGCGGGCAGCGCCAGTATGACGGGTTTCTAAATTGTGACAATCAATCCCAATTTTCATAGCTTTCCAAACTTGCCTCTATAAAAATCTTTTATTCCAAGCATCATCGCTCTTGCCCATTTCTTTTTTGAAGGCATTAACATAAGTTTAATAATCTGCTTTCCAAAAATCCAAAAACTCTGCAAATAAGCTAAAATTTTAATCAAAAACAAAGCGTTTTTCTTGGTCATTAAAAGTCCATTACGAGTATGGTAATAAATATAAGAGAATGAGCCTTCTTTGGCGCTGGATGAGGGTTTGTGCCAGATCTTGCTATTCTGTACCAGAACACATTTGTAGCCAGCTCTACGGACTTTTAGACACCAATCAACGTCTTCAAAATACAAAAAATAGTCCTCATCCATTAAACCAATCTTTTCAATAACCTCACACTTTACCAACATGCAACATCCAGTTATATAATCTACGCTTTTTGTTTCATGTTTCATGCTACATGTTTCATGAATACCCTTTGTGTAAAGCCAATTGATTTTTCCTCCGGCAAAATGGATTTTTTGTTCATTGTTCACTGTTCTCTGTTCACTGTATTTATAAATCACTGGTCCCAAAATTCCGATTTTTTTATCGGCCTCCCCCACTCTAACTAATTCCTTTAAAAAATTCGGTTCAACTATTGTATCATTATTAAGAAGCAAAATATATTTAGCGTCCTTTTTCAGCGCCTGTTTAATCCCAATATTATTCCCTCCAGCAAAACCTGGATTTTTTTTATCATTATCAATAACTGTTATTTTAAAATTATGATAATCTAAACTCTCCAATGATTTTAAACATTTATTGGTATCATCCCAATTCTTATAATGTAAAATAATAATAAAAACTTTCGGCATAATTATCCACAACCCCCTTTTTTTATTTCTAATCATCTCTATGGTATCAAAAATTAGTTCTTCGGTCAAAGTAAAAATATAAGTAAAAATCGAAGCCTGACCTCTAAAATAGAAGTCAGGCTTTTCAATATATTCTAAACAGATTCTATATTCCTGGTGTTTCCAACGGTGTTCCTGGTTTTTCTTCTTCTGAAACAGATTCAGCTGGTTTTTCTTCAACTGGCGGACTCGGCTCAACCGGCTTTGTTTCTTCTAATTTTTCTTCTATTTTTTTCTCCAATTCTTCTTCTGGTACTTTTTCTGGTTCTTCTTCTTTTGGTTTTATCTCAGCCGGTTCCTCCACCTTAGGAACCTCTTCTTTGGGAGCTACTCTTTCTTCTATAACCCCTTCAGTCGGGACTGTTTCTTCTTCTTCTGGTTTTTTCTTTTTTGCTTTTTTTAGTAAGAAAAAAAGAATAACAGCTAAAACAATAATTGCGGCAATGATAATATATAAAGTAGTGTTCATGCTTTTAGTGAACAGTGAACAGTGAACAGTGAACAGTATTGTTCATTGTTCGTTGCTCATTGCTCATTGTCTATAGCGACCTTTTATTTTCAAAAGACTAAAGCTAGTACTTTAATCTTAAAATAGCATAATTATCTATCTTTATCAACTAAGGCTGTGGATAACTGATAAATATCCCCTGCTCCCATTATTAAGACTATGTCGTCTTTTTTGATATTTTTTAAAAGTGTTTTCTTCGTTTCCACCAAGGTCTTTGTAAAAACAGCTTTAATTTTTCGTTTTTTCAATTCTCTAACCAAGTCCCTTGAACTAATTTTCCTGGCTATTTCTCTGCCAGGAACGTCATAAATTTCATTCAAAATAACAAAATCAGCTTCATCAAAAGCCCTGACAAATGAGCTAAAAAGTCTTTTTGTCCTGTCAAAATGATGGGGTTGGTAAACAACCACTAATCGTCTATTTGGATAAGTTTCTTTAGCTGCTTTTAAAGTCTTTCTTACTGCGGTCGGGTGATGGGCATAATCCGAAATAAGTGTTATTTTCGGCGTAAATCCGCGTAGATATCCGCGTTTATCAGCTTCTATGAGTTCAAAACGACGCCAAATTCCCTTAAAATTTGTCAATACTTTTTTAATTATCTCTGGTTTAACCCCTAATTCTAAAGCACATGTGCTGGCTGCCAAAGCATTATAAACATTAAAATGACCGGGGATTTGAAGAGTAAACCCTACATCTTTGTCCTGTAAAAGGTGCAGGGTAAACTGTATAACCTTGCACTTGCATGATTTTGCTATTTCTAAACAAACTTTATCATCAGCATTAATTACTAACAAACCATTTTTAGGTAATTTCTTAACATATTTTTTAAAGGCCTGTTTAAGATTTTTAAAAGTTTTATAATAATCAAGATGGTCTTTTTCAATATTGGTTAAAACAATTATTTTGGGGCTTAATTTAAGCATATGGGCTCGCCACTCACAACCTTCAACTACAAAATATTTGCTTTGTCCAACCCTTATATTTTCATCCCAGCCCAAGTGCTTTATCTTGCTGCCAACAATTACAGTTGGGTCCAGTCCGGCTTCAGTTAGAATTAAACCCAACATTGCAGTGGTCGTGCTCTTGCCATGAGTTCCGGAAACAGCAATTGTATATTTATCTTTACTAATTAATCCCAAAGCTTTTGGATAGCTTAATTGTTTAATCCTTAATTCAGCGGCTTTTTTTCTTTCGGGTACTTCCGGCCCAACTGCTGCAGAATAAATTGCCAAGTCAGTATTTGAATTGAGATTTCCTTCTTTATGACCAATATAAACCTTAATTCCTCGTTTTCTCAACTCATCCGTAATCTCCGAGGAATGTTTATCTGAACCACTAATTTTCCAGCCTTCGGCCGAAAACAATTTCGCCAAAGCACTAACCCCAATCCCGCCAATACCCACAAAAAATATCTTTTTAATTTTATTAAAAAAATTCATAATTTCATCCATCATTTATCAATGGGACAAAGGCGAAGCCGGGAAATTCTTGTTCAACGAAATCTGTGGGTGATTTTTTGATTAATAACCAAATACTTGATTGAATTGGCATTACTAATCGGCCGCCAATTCTTAACTGTTCTTTCCAGGTTTCAGGAATTTTTTCAGCTGCTGCTGCGACAATAATCTTATCAAAAGGCGCTTCTTCTTTTAGTCCTTTGCTGCCGTCACCACAAATAAAACTAACAATCTTTTTCTCTATAAAACTATATTTATTTACATTACTCTTACCAAATTTAAATAATTGAGGAATTCTTTCTATGCCAAAAACTTTTCCTTTGTTTACGATATAAGCTAAGATCGCTGTTTGCCAACCAGAACCTGACCCAATATCTAAAATCTTATCACCCGGTTCGGGCTGCAATAATTCTAACATAAAAGCAACGGTTAAAGGTTGGGAAATAGTCTGTCCCCAACCAATTGGCAAAGGGACATTTAGAGCTGCCTCATCTTTTAAATCTTCAAGTACAAAATCCTCCCGTTTAATCTTCCTGAATGCCTCAATTATTAACGGGGTTTTTAAATATCCCTGTTGAATTAAATGATTAATAAGCGTTTCCATATATTCTTATTACCCCTCATACGGAACCCCGGTAACTCGAGCAATTTCTTCAACCGTAGTAATGCCTTGAAAAACTTTATCAATGGCTGATTCTCGCAAGGTTTTTATTCCTTTTTCTTTAAGAAGTTTATGTAAAGAAGCATAGGGTTCCTTGCTAATAATAGAAGATCTAATCTCATTATCAAAATGAACAACTTCAAAAATTCCTGTCCGCCCAAAATATCCGCTATTTAAACAATTTTTGCATCCCTCTCCTTTTTGAAATTTCTTGCCTTTGCTTTTATCTCCTAAAATCATTTTTTCATAATCACTCAGCTGATAAGGTTTTTTGCAGGAATCACAGATTTTTCTTAATAGCCTTGAGGAAACTACCCCTTCAATAGCCTGGGCTACTACCGAACGAGGCATTCCCATTTCAACTAAACGAGCAACTAAACCGGGAACATCTAAAGTATGAAAGGTGGAAAATACTAAAATTCCGGTGAGAGCTGCTTGAAAAGCCATTTGAGCTGTTTCGGGGTCGCGTATCTCGCCCACCATAATAATATCCGGGTCCTGACGAAGAACAGAGCGCATAGCTCTGGCAAAATCCAAACCAGAACCTTCAGTAATCTGAACTTGACGAATAGTGGGCATTTGAAATTCAATCGGGTCCTCAAGAGCTATAATATTGTTATCCGGCTTATTGAGTTCGTTAAGTGTTGAATAAAGTAAAGTTGTCTTACCGGAACCGCTTGGACCGGTAGTAAGAATCATGCCATGAGGACTAATAATTAATCTGTTCATTGTTTCTAATTGATTCTTATCAAAACCCAGATCCTGAATTCTAATTAAAATCTCTTCTCTATTTAAAATACGAAGAACAATTGCTTCTCCATTGGGCGTTGGCAAAGTAGAAGTTCGGATATTATAAATTCTATCTTTATAATTAAATTCAAAATTGCCCCCCTGCGGCAATCGGTGTTCAGTAATATTCACGTTAGATAAAACCTTTATTCTTGATATAATCTTTTCCTGAGAATATTTTGTCAAGCTTTCAATTGTATAAAGAATGCCGTCTATCCTGAAACGAACATTAAAACTTTCTCGCTCTGGTTCGAGGTGAATGTCGCTTGCTCGACTATCAATAGCATCAGCTAAAATGCGTTCCATCCAATCTACTGGACTTGTTTGTTTCGCCATAGTTACAATTAGACCTTGCCTTTTTTCCTATCGTATTTCCTCCAAGCTTCAGCAACAGTAGGGTCAATAGTATCTAATTCACTAAGAATTTTTTCTTTAAGCTCTGCCGTAGTTACCTCTTTTTTTCTTTCTAAGTCTCGCAATATTACGCTTGAAATCAAGTCTACTAAATTATTTATTCGGTCCTCTGATTCTGACAAAATAGCCTCCTGGGCATTAACTCTAATTGAGCCCCTAAGTTTTTCCACATCAAAAGGCTCTTTTGCTCCGTTTCTTTTTACAACAAATTTAGCCATAATAGTATCTAATAAAAATACTTTGATTAATTATCGAATGGGTCGACCTTTCTCTTAACCTGTGTTTTTATTCTAATATAGAAATTAAATTGAGTAAATATCTTTGATTTCCTTGCCTATATACTTTTCTACCTCCTTCAAATCTTCTCTAAGATTTTTGATAATTTCTTTTTCTTTCTCCCCCAATTCTCTTTTTGATTTAACTATTTCTAAGCCTTCAATTTCTCTCTCAATATCCCTTCTTAATTCATTAAATCCCCTGTGCAAACTTTCCTCTGCTTCTTTTGTTTCTCTGTTAAGTGTTTTTTTAGTGCTTAAATTTTTCTTTACAAAATAAATAGCTAAAACAACTAAGAGCAACAAAAGAATAGCCAAAAACGAGGTTAGGTTTTTAAAGGTAATTAATAAACTTCCTAAAGCTATACCGCTGAAAGTAACTTCTACTTCCTGCTTGGGAGAGAATTCACTCATTGCCCCTCTTTCATCTTTAGCTTTGGCAAATAAATAATAAATTCCCGTTTCTAAAAGCTCTATTGTAGAAAATACCCACTCTCCCTTATCATCAGCCCTGATATCCCATAATCTTTCTATATTATCATCCTTTTCCAAAAAAATCATAATTTCATTCTTGGGAAGGGCCGTTCCTTCAGTATAAAATTTTTCTTCGCCAGCAACATAGGTTCTTGGCCAAATTACAATTTTTGGTTTTTCAATAGGTCGAATGGCTACTCCGGTAATATTCGTCCTAACATTGCCAGCCTTATCAACTGCTTGAACTATTATTGAGTGAGTGCCCGGAGTCTGAACAGGCAGCTGATATTGGTTAATGCCGGGATTTGCCAGAATAACCTTATCCTTGGTTTCAAATTCAATTGCATAATATTCTATACCGGAAATTTCATCATCAACATCAAAATAAAGTATTGGTCGGGGATTAGTGGGGTCTCCTTCATTATTAACCACGATTTCAAAAGGATTAGGAGGAATAGTATCAATAGAAACCCTAAAATGCCGGGTTGAACTCCAGCCTGCCTCGCTCGCAGGCGGGCCTGAACTGTCTTTAGTCCTTAAATGAAAATACCAAACCCCATCATCAAGTCCCTGATAAATCTTAGAATTCATTCTTCCCTGAGAAATTTTATCCGGTTTAAAATCAGCTTTTTTATTTAAAACATAACTTATGGCAGTAATATCGGGAGCGAGAGACCAGCGAAATTCAGGATTTTTATCCTTATACCACTTTTCTTGGTCAGGATGAGTAGAAGACAAGATTATTGGCGCTAACATTTCTAAACTATACTTGCCTTCTTTAGCATGAGTAAAAATATTAGTCCCCATTCCATCATTAGCCAATATAGCGCTTTCCCCCCAGTCAAGTTCAATGCTTCCTCTGTCTTCTGCCAAAAACTTAATAGATATTATCTGGCCTTCATCTCCAATAAATCCCGGGTGGGGAATTCCTCCACAAAATGAGAGCTCGCCAAATTCATTAGAAAATTCCGGCTCTTCTGCCCAAAGAGAAAAGATTGAGCCCTGTTTTGAAATTTCTATTATTGATAATTTATCTTGAGGAAAATACAAAATTGTCTTAACAGTATTAATAGAAAAATTAGTACCTATTTTAATAGAAATAGAAAATTCCTCTCCCACATCAAAACTTTCTTTGAGAGGGTTAAGGTACAAAAAAGCACTATGGGCATCTGCTGCTGAGGGCAGCAAGCATAAAACCGACACAAAACAAAACACTAAACTGACATAAAACCAGCTTCGTTTATAAATTTTGGGTTTTAATTTATACTTCATTTTCGTGTAGTTTCTATTCTTTTTTTAATTTTCTCTTTGTGTTCTTCTGTCTTCTCTCTGGTCTTAACTATTTTTTCCCTCTCTTTATAAACTCGCAAATGATATTTTCGGCATAAAATCATAATGACTAAAATTATAATAATTAATAAAACAAGAATCAAAGCTATTAACCACCAGGGAAGAAAAACAAACCAGAAATATATTCCATCTTTAGTAATAACAAATTTTCCTTTAGGAATGATTCGAAGCGCTTCTGTGGAATCGCGCCAATTACCAGCTTTATCAAAAGCTCTAACTACTACCTTATGAATTCCGGCATCCAAAGATAATCTGTAGGGGCTGGTTACTTCAACAAAAAATCCTATTTCTTCTCTTTCAGTTTTACTAAGTTTTATGGCTTTTAATTCATAATGATCAAGACCAGACAGAGCATCGGTGGTTATAAAAGAAACTATTGGCTGTTGAGTAAGAATTATCGAGGCTAAACCCGGCTCAAAGTCCAAACTAAAAGCAGCGGGCGGAGTAGTATCAATTCTCAAAATATAATGACTTACTCCTCCCCAAACGCCGCCTTTCTTTGCTTTGACATGAAAATACCAGAGACCATCCTCTAAATCAGCGTAAGAAACTGAATTGCCGAGGTCTTCAGAAACACTATCGGGCACGCCGCCAAAATCTTGATCAATAATATAGCTAAAATCAGTTACCCATTTTTCTTTTTCCCATTTTAAAGTGGGATTATTGTTTTTATACCATTTATTTTGGTCAGGATGAGTAGGCGAAAAAACCCTGGGACCCTCTGGAGGCGGCAAACTAATCTCATACATTCCCCGTCCCATCCAGCTTAAAATATCAGTTCCTTTTCCATCATCTAAAAGAACTTTGGATGTTTCTAAAATAGAAATACTTGTAGCTCCTGGAGCAATAGCTCTGAAAGTAATAGTAGAAATTAAACCCGAAGAAGTATTAATTCCCGGACTGGGTGTGCCTCCCTGAAAAGTTAATCTCCCGGTAACATTGGAATAAGTTGGCTGGGAAATCCAAACCGAAATAAAACTTCTGCCGGCAGTTGGGCTGGCGACTTGTAGTTTCTTGGGGTCAAATTTCAAATCAGCCCTTAAGGCATTGATATTATTCCCTCCGGTATTTAAAAGCACGGAAATATCAAAAGTGCTCCCCACGTGAAACGTCCCGCTTGATGGCGAAAGAAAAAGCGAAGCAGCATCTTGTTGCCCTTTGACAGAAGGGATAAACCCAAAAATAAATATTAAGATAATAGAAAATATAAATATTCTTTTCATGTAGATATGTTTTTGTTTCTTATTCTGTCTTCTAATTTTTTCCAGGCCTCTCGTGTTCGCTGTCGGACAGTTGATTTCTCTTTTGTTTTTTCCTCTAATTTCTCAATGTCCTCTAATTTCTCCTCAACCTCTTCTATGTCTTTTTCCAGTCGTCTGGCAATATTTCTTCTTCTTTCAACTCTCCAAATAATAATTCCGCCGACTATTAATAAGATGATTACTAAAATTGAAATTATTGACCAGAAAGGAAAAAAAATCCCTCCCAATAAAATGCCACTATTTATTATGGCCAAGCCCGGACTAATTACTCTTATTTCAATCTCTCCCTCTTTGAAATTACCAGCTTTATCAAACGCCCTTATTATAATTGAAAATACTCCTTTTCTGTCTGCACCTAATCGATAAGGACTTTCAACTTTTGTAAATGCAGAATACAAAATGTTTTTAGGGTCACTCATATCTACTATCTTTACTTCATAATGGTCAATCCCTGAAAGCAAATCAATAGTATCAAAACGAAGCAGTAAATAATTATCTAAGGTAGTCCCAAAAGCCCGGGGTTGGGGCTTAAATGCTGAAGGAGAAATATTATCAACATTCATTCTGAAATGACTGGCTCCTCCCCAAATCCCTGCTTCTTTAGCTTTTAAATGAAAATACCAAACTCCGCTTTCAATGCCTTCAAAAAAACAAGAATCAGAAGTAGTATCAATAATATTGTCCGGTTCTGCAGAAGGATCATTATCTAAACTATAACTAAACCCTTGTGTTTTTCTGGTTTTTTTGAAAGTAAATGCCGGGCTATTATTTTTATACCATTTGTTCTGATCCGGATGAGTAGAAGAAAAAATCTGGGGACCCTTGGGAGGAGAAGGGAAAATATCATATTTAGCTATATTGGTTGAATTAAGGATATTCCTTGCTTCAACTCCAACCAAAATAACTTTAGAGGAATCAAGAAAACTCACCGTAGTTTCCCCTATTGCTTTTGCCCGAAAAATTACAATAGAAACCAATCCTTCGGAAACACTAATTCCTTTATCTTGAAACCTTCCTCTTAAAGTAACTATTCCCTGGGTATTGGAGAAGCTTGGCGGAGATGTCCAGATTGAAACTATGGAAAATTCTTTAGTAGGGCTGACCACCGAAAGAACTTTTGGATCAAACTTCAAATCAACCTCTATAACGTCAATATAATTTCCTCCTGTGTTTAAATATACATAAACATCAAAAGTACTATCTTCAACAAAAGCCCCGGTTTGAGGATAAATGATTAAAGAAGCACCTTCGTTTTGGGCACTTGCAGGAAGGATAATCGCAAGAGAAAGTATTAGTGTGATAGACAATGTTAAAACCTTATATTTCATTTTTCTATAAATTTCTTTTGAGTAATTTTTTATATAAGAAATAAACTATAATTCCCAACACAACAAGGGAAACAAAAATCAAAACCCAAATCAACCACCAAGGCAAAAGTGTTCCTTTTATTTTTATTCCCTTTCCCTCAATATGAGTTATCAAGGGAGTCATTATGCGAAATCTGGCTTCGTTTTCTTGAATATTCCCTGCCTTATCAATCGCTCTGACAATTATATTATACTTACCAGCCTTTTTAACAGGAACTTTATAGGGACTAACTTGCTCGGTGAAAAATGACGGCGTGGGTTCAGAAGCGCTTAAATCAATTATACTAACCTCATAATGGTCCATTCCTGAAAAATTATCATCAGTTTCAAAGTACACCACGGTCTGGTAACCAACTATTCGGGTATAGGTTTCTATTTCTGGAACAAAATCATTAGGGGAAGTAGCATCAATTTTTACAGCCGCATGACTGGTTTTTCCCCAAACCCCTTTTTGCTTCTGTCTTAAATGAAAATACCAAATGCCATCATTAACATCAGAAAAAGAAGTAAAAGTTACCATGCCTTCAGAAACGCCATCCGGTATTCCTTTGGGATTCTGGTCAAATGTCCAGGAATAATCGCTTATTCCTATTTCTCTTTCCCAGTTAAAAGCCGGGTTGGCATCGGAGTACCAAATATTAGGACTGGAATGAGTAGACGAAAAGACCCTCGGGCCTTCTGGTGGAGGAATAACAATATTGTACTCGCCATCAACACTAATAGTAAGAATATCAGTCCCCTTTCCGTCATTTAGAAGCACCCTTGAACCTTCTAAAAATCTAATTCTGGCTATTCCCGAACTGACTGCCCTGAAAGTAATTGAAGAAACAAGGCCGCTGGAAGTAGTAATTCCTCCTAAAATCCCTCCTTTAAAACTTATGAGTCCTTGGGTATTAGAATAACTCGGCGGAGTCAGCCATTCGGAAACAAAAGAACTGCCGGTAGTAGGAGAAGTAACCTGAAGTTTGTCCGGAGGAAATTTCAAATCAGCCTGAACAACATTAATCTCATTCCCTTCAGTATTTAAATAAATTGAAACCGTAAAAGTACTTCCTATAGTAAAGTTGCCCCGGGAAGGAGAAAGATACAAAGACGCACTTTGCGCGTTTGCAGTAGGGATAATCGCAAAAGATAATATTAAAATAAGTAGAAATAATAAAAGTTTTTTCATGTTTTTACTTTCTTTCTAAGAATCAACCACAAAATTACTACAACCAACATTAAAATTATTCCCAAACCAACATAAATCAGGTAATTTGTTTTTGGTTTATTCTGCGCTTCCAATGTTTCCATCCAATAATTACCCGCTTTATCTATGGCTTTAACTTTAATATCGCTGGTCAATTCCTGGTTTTCTAAAACATAAGGACTGGTGGTCAATTTCCACCCATCTTTTTTCCATTCTAAAACTTCGTAGTGGTCAATTCCCGTTTGCTTATCAACCGTACTAAAAGTAATAAAATATTTCCCGTCAAAAATTGATGGGGATTGACTAAGAGATATTTTAAACGGCTCGGGCAAAACATCATCTTTTTCAATTTCCTCCTGCCATGGATTTTTCCTTTCCCCTACTTCAGTCAAAATCTCAAAAACTGCTCCTTTGGTAGTCAAGCTCGCCTCTGTTCCCAATCCGTCATTCAATAAAACCGTAGAATCTTCCAAGAATTTTATATTAGCAATACTTTGTGTCGCTATTAATGATGCTTGGTGTGCTTGGAAAATTATTTTTCCAAGCAGCCCGTCTTTTCCCCAGTAGCCTCCCGGCACTCCTCCACTAAAAGAAATTAAACCAATTTCCCGTCCAAAAACTGGCTCTCGCGGCCATAAAGTTAAAACAGAATTGCCTTTACTAAAATCCTCAACTTTCAAAATATCAGGAGGAAATTCTAAGCTTGCCCTTACTGCATTGATAATTTCCCCCTGGGTATCCAATCTAATCTCAACCATAAAGATATCGTCTTGGTAATAGGAAGCACTGGAGGGGTCGAGATAGAGAATTGCAGCTGAGCAAAATGCAAAATGCAAAATG
>JAUWHN010000013.1 GCA_030605865.1 Candidatus Portnoyibacteriota bacterium | reverse complement strand
GGAATATCGGGAGTTAATGAAGCTAAAAACTACCTATGTAGATACTCTGCCGAATCAGATTGATGGCAAAAAAAGAGTCCATACCACTTACCATCAATTGGGAACAACTACTGGTCGCCTTTCTTCTTCTGACCCCAATCTTCAAAATATTCCTATTCGAGGCGAATGGGGACAAGAAATCAGAAAAGCCTTTGTCGCAGAAAAAGGATATAAATTATTGTCAGCTGACTATTCCCAAATTGAACTCCGAGTCGCTGCTTGTTTAGCCAAAGACAAAAAAATGCTCGAGGCTTTCAAAGAAAATCAAGACATTCACAAAATTACGGCCGCGGAAGTGAATAATATTCCTTTAGCTAAAGTAACGCCTAAAATGCGCTATCAAGCCAAAGCCCTTAATTTTGGAGTTCTTTATGGCATGAGTGTGAATGGTTTTGCTGAAGCGGCTGGGGTTTCTTGGGAAAGAGCCAGAGATTTTATAGATGAGTACATGGCTGATTTTTCAGGAATTGCTAAATATATTGGAGACACAAAAGAGAAAGCTAAGACAAGAGGTTATGTTGAAACTATTTTAGGCCGCCGCCGCTATTTGCCTCAAATTGATTCCTTTGATTTTCGTATTCGCCAAGCAGTAGAACGTATGGCAATTAATATGCCGATTCAAGGAACCGCTGCCGACATTATGAAGGTGGCAATGGTAAAATTGGCTAAAAACTTGCCCTCGGGGGCGCGGCTGTTGTTGCAGGTCCATGATGAGTTGGTCTTGGAAGTTAAAGAAAATAAAATTAAAAAAGTAGCAGAGATTGTTGAGGATGTTATGGAAAATGTTTTAGAGGAACTAATTTTTAAAGAAGTTAAATCAATTTTTAACATTCCCCTTGAAGTTGATATAAAAGTAGGGGACAATTGGGGAGAGATGTAGAAAATTAAAAGGTAAAAAGAACTACAATGTTAAAAAATGTAAAAACTTATATTCTTATATTTGCCATACCTATTGTGGGGGTAATTTTGCTTTGGCAATTTGGGGGAAGAAGTATTGAAGTAAAGAGTCCGGGAGAAAAAGAATCGCAACAACAGGAAGAGTCAAAAGAGCTCTCTGAATCAACTGCCGTTGGAATTAATCCCATAACCGGCTTGAAATGCGAAAATTATAATCGCCGGCCAATAGCCACGATGCTTGCAATGGATCCAACCACCCGTCCCCTCTCTGGGGTTGGAACAGCTGATTTAGTAATTGAGATGCCGGTAATTACCGACAGCATTACCAGATTAATGGTAGTCTATATTTGCGAAGAGCCAAAAGAAATTGGTTCTTTGCGAAGTTCTCGCCACGATTTTATTCCTTTAGCTATGGGTCTGGATGCGATTTATGCTCATTGGGGCGGTTCTCATTATGCCCTGGATAAACTTAATGCCGGGATAATGGATAATATTGATGCTTTAAAAAATCCTTATAATGCTTTTTGGCAAAAATCAGGAATTCCAATGCCCCATAATGGTTTTACGTCAATGGCAAGATTAGTTAATGCTGCAGAAAAACTCGGTTACCGCTTAGAAAATAAATTCGAAGGTTATCCGCATATCAGTGAACAGCGAACAATAAACAATGAACAAACTGGAGAATTGACTATTGGGTATAAAGGGAATTATCGGGTTTTCTATAAATATAATCCAGAAATCAATTCTTATTTAAGATGGCGAGGGGGAACAAAAGAAATTGATAAGTTAACCGGCAAACAAGTTGAGATTCAAAATATAGCAGTTATGAGGGCAGCTTCCCGCATGATTCAGCCGCCCGATTATAATGATGTTGATGTGGAAGGAACCGGTGAAGCAATAGTCTATCGAAATGGCGAAGAAATAAAAGGAACCTGGAAAAAAGCAGGAAGATATCAACCAACTAAACTTTATTTTTTAGATTCCCAAGGCAAAGAAATCAAGTTCGTTCCCGGCAAAATCTGGATAGAAATCGTAGAGCCGCATACTAAGGTTAAGTGGGAAGTTGAATAATTATGATTTATTTTTTATTCGGCCAAGATACTTATCAATCAAGGCAGAAACTGAAGGAAATTGTTGAAGAATATAAAAAACGCCACCAGAGTGGTTTAAATTTTATTAAGATAAACTTTGATGAAAAAGACTTGGGTGATTTTAAACAGAGCATCGAAACGGTTTCAATGTTTGATGAGAAAAAATTGGTCATTGTGGAAGACTCGTTCCATCAGCCGGAATATTTTCAGAAAGAATTATTGGACTATTTAAAAAAGAGAAAAATATCCAATGATAAAGATTTAATAGTAGTTTTTTGGGCTCGCCTCGCTGCGAAGCGGGCCGAGGAAATTAAGCCAGAAAACAAACTATTCAAATTTTTAAAAAAGAAAGCTAAAACCCAAGAATTTAAATTACTTCAACCGCATAAATTAAGAGAGTGGATTAAAAAATATATTAAAGAACAGAAAGGGAATATTGATAATCGGGCTGTTGAAATATTAATAGAGTATGTTGGTAGTGATTTGTGGAGAATGGCGAATGAACTTGACAAGTTAGTTTCATACAAAATACGAGATACAAAATACGAAATACGAGCTAAAGATATCGAAAAATTAGTAAAACCAGAAATTGATGTTAATATTTTTAATATTATTGACTCTTTGGGTCAAAAAAATAAAAAACAAGCCCTGAGGCTTATCCATGATTATTTTAAAAAAGGAGAAAGCGAAAGCTATTTATTAAATAGATTTGTTTATCAATTTAGAAATTTAATTAAAGTGAAATCAGATGGCAAGTTAGATATGCATCCTTTTGTAATTAAAAAAACCCTGTCTCAAGCAGGGAATTTTAGTTTAGATGAATTAAAAAAAATCTATTGCAAACTATTAGAAGTAGATTTAAACATAAAAACTGGCAAAATGGATGCTAGGACTGCTTTGGAGTTATTTGTGATGGAGCTTTAATTTTACCAACCTGCGGTTGGTCGGCCGTAGGCCGATTCACTAATTTAGTCAATCGTGATTTTTTTCGATCAGCAGTGTTTTTCTTAATTACTCCTGTCTTGGCCGCTTTATCAAGCGCCTTATAAGCTTTAGGAAGAAGTTTTTCAGCTTCTTTCTTTTTGTTTTCCAAGGCTAACTTCCGGATATTTTTTATGATATCCTTAAATGCCTCTTTTTGTCGAATATTTCGGGCTCGCCTTTTTTTACTTTGACGCAGCGATTTTTTTGCAGATTTAGTTATTGGCATATCGAAGTTATAATAGCATTTTAATTTATTTTAAGCAAGTAACTCTGCCAATTACTTGGTGTTAATTTATTTATTTTTACTGAATTTTTTATATTGAATTTTCCAACTTCAGTTCTAACCAATTTTTCCAAATAAGCGCCGCAAAAAAGTTTTTGACCGATATCATGAGCTAAAGAACGAATATATGTTCCCTTACCGCATTTAACTTCTATCCCCAGATACGGCCCGCCTCGACTCGCTGTCGCTCGTCGACGCGAGGCGGGCCACCTATATTTACGACATTGAATGTCGTAAATTTTAACTTTTCGGGGCTTTAGCTCGGGCTTGATTCCTTTTCGAGCCAGCTCGTAAGCTTTTTTGCCTTTAATTTTAATCGCTGAAAACGCCGGAGGCATTTGCTTAATTTCTCCAACAAATTGTTTTAGTATTTTTTGAATTTGTTTCTTGGTTATTGCTTGGTTGTTATGTCCCTGCCTTGCCGGCAGGCAGGTTGTTTCTTGTATTTTTCCTGTTTTATCGTAGGTATCGCTGGTTGCTCCGAGTCGCAAAGTTGCTACGTAAGTTTTTGGCATTTCCATGAATTTTGATTGCAGCTTGGTTGCCAATCCGATTAAAATAACAAGAACTCCTTCAGCAAAAGGGTCTAAGGTACCGGCGTGGCCCACGCGCTTAATCCCGGTTATGTGCCTAACTTTATCAACAATATCGTGAGAAGTAGGGCCAATGGGTTTATTGATTACTAAAATTCCGTTCATAATGCAAATCTACGAATGAAATGCTAATCTACGAATTGCGAATAATTTAAATAAA
>JAUWHN010000002.1 GCA_030605865.1 Candidatus Portnoyibacteriota bacterium | reverse complement strand
AAAAATAAGTAAAGCTTCTAAAAAGAAAATAAAAAAATGGGTATAGGATGGGCAAATAGAAAAAGACTTGCGAGAAAAGCAAAAAAGCGAAACCAGAAAAAGAATAAAAATAAATCAAAAAAATAAATTTATGTCATTTGAAGATTTTGAAAACAAAAAAGATAAAAATGAACAACACATAAAAGAGTTAGAATCTTTAGGATTGTTTCCAGGCGAAATCAAAGATTTGGGTAATTTGCTAAAAGATAAGATTTTGGCTAACAAAGGAGAATTTTCAGAGGATTTAACAATAAGAAAAGAGGGTGATTTAGAATGGGAGAATCCTGACGGGAGTGTTACATCTCTTTTTTCGAATCTAGCAGGAAATCCTGAAAACATTTACCTTTTAGCTAAAAAAATTCAAGAAGAATTTCCAGAATTAGAATTTAATTTTAAGAGGGATAAGCATGGTAAAAAGATAAAATATACAGTAAAAGAAAAAAAGATTTCCAATGAATAATACTGGTGATCGGGTGACCGATGCTTTTTACGTCTCGTTTTAGAAAAGGCCCAAGTGTATATACACCTAAGCCTTTTTCTTCTTTTTGTGATGGTATAGTTGTTTATCAGTTTCAGCAATAAGTTCTTTAAGGGAAAAGTTTGGTAAGAGAATCACGAAAAATCACATCTAAACCATCACGATAGATAACACGATAGACAACTAAAACCGTTTTAAAGAACAGAATTAACCTTTTAAAGAACTGAATTAATCTTTCCATCGTTTTTCTCCTTTGCTTATCATTATAACAAATATATTCTATTTTGTCCAGTAGTCGTTTGTTTTACTTGCTTTTATTTACCTAAACTGGTAAGATAAAAGTGTGAGTAAAAAACAACAATTTTTATTGGAACACAATAGGTTGTCTTCTTCAGATTTGCAGACCACAATGAAAATGCTTTCTTGTTTTAAGATAGAGAGGGCATCGCTATTTAAAAACAATGAGTGGCCCATTGATAAACTCAGAAGGCCATTCATTTTTTGGCTTACATCGTTTTCAGTGGAAGAAAGAAAAAAGATGCAGCTTTAAACTTTTGAAGTTTAAATCGGTCAGGGAAGTCCTGTGTAAATCAGGCGCTGTGCCGCAACTGTGATTCCGACCTTAGGTCGGGAAAGCCAGAGTACTGACCCTGCATTCTATCAAACTACGCTTTTCTCTTCGAGCTAAAGAGAAAGGGGATTTTTTATATAATAAAATGATTAAATTAATTCTTATAAGGCATTCAGAAACCAAATGGAATAAGCAGAAAAGGTATTTAGGAAAGACCGATATTGCTTTAAGCCCAAAAGGACAAAAACAAGCTGGACTTATTTCTGGCTATTTAAGAAATAAAAATATTTCCGTTATTTATTCAAGCAAATTGAAACGTGCACTGGAGACAGCCGCTACTATTGCTAAGCCCCACAACTTAGAAGTGAAAGAGGATAAAAGACTTAATGAGATAGATTTCGGCAAATGGGAAGGAATGACATTTAATCAGATTCAAAAAAAATATCCTATTCTGGCGCGAAAATATCTTTCTAATCCCTTGAATATAAAAATTCCTGAGGGAGAATCTTTATTGAAATTTAGGAACAGAATAAATAGGGCATTAAAGAAAATCTTGGCTCAAGAAAAAGGTACAATAGTAATTGTCTCGCATGCCGGTGTAAACAGAATTATTATTTGCAGTCTTCTTAAGCTTCCTCTTTCTTGCCTCTGGCAAATTAAGCAGGATATAGGGGCCATAAATATAATAGAAATCTATAAGAACATGAATATAATTTCTTTAATTAATCATACTTTATGGGAAAACTAATTTTTATTTTAGGTGGAGCCAGGTCTGGTAAAAGCAGCTTTGCTCTTAAATTAGCCCAAAAATCGGGTAAAAAAGTTACCTTTATAGCCACGGCCACTCCTATAGATTCAGAGATGAAAGAAAGAATCAAAAATCATAAAAAGGTCAGACCCAGGGGGTGGAAGACCATTGAAGTTAAGAATAATTTAGATAAAAAGATTGAACAAGAAGAGAACAAAATGATTTTAATAGATTGTTTGACTATTTACATCTCTTATTTAATGGATTTACCAGAGACCAGAATTTTAGAACATACAAAAAAGATAATTAAGGTTATAAAAAAGTCAAGGTCCGATATTATCGTTGTTTCCAACGAAGTCGGATGTGGCATTCATCCTGAAAACAAACTTGGCAGGGACTATCGTGATATTTTGGGTAAAGTAAACCAGATATTCGCTTGGTCAGCAGATGAATTTTATATAATGTTTGCCAATGTTCCCATTAACATAAAAAATCTATGGAAAAAATCAAAGCAATAATTTCAAAAATCAAACCATTAGATAAAGGAGCAATGAAAAAAGCCCGGGATAGATTGGATAACCTGACTAAGCCTTTTAACAGCCTGGGGAGACTTGAAGAAATCGCTGAGAGAATTTCAGGTATAAGAGCTCAACTCGCTCCTGTGATTAAGCAGAAGGTCATATTTACTTTAGTTGGGGATCATGGAGTAGTAGCAGAAGGAGTAAGCGCTTATCCATCTGAAGTAACTTCACAGATGGTTTATAACTTTGCTAAAGGCGGAGCAGGTATTAATGTTTTGGCCGGACATATTGGGGCTCGGGTAATTGTAATAGATATGGGAGTGGCTGTAGATTTAAAACCTCATCCAAAAATAGTTAATAAAAAAATAGCTTATGGTACTAAGAACATAGCAAAAGGCCCGGCTATGACTTATGAACAGGCAATTCAGTCGATTAAAGTGGGTATAAAGCTGGTTAAAGATGAGCTTTCTAAAGGAGTAGACATAATTGGCGGGGGCGATATGGGAATAGGCAATACTACTTCTTCCAGCGCCATCACATCCGCTATCACTGGTGCAGAAATAAGAGAGGTCACTGGCCATGGCACGGGCATTGATAATGCTATGCTTGAGCACAAAATAAAGATAATTAAACAAGCTCTAAAAATCAATCAACCTGATTTAAAAGACCCTCTTGATGTTTTAGCAAAGGTTGGCGGTTTTGAAATAGGAGGACTCGTAGGAATAATTTTAGCCGGGGCAGCTTATCGAATTCCAGTGGTCCTTGATGGTTTTATTGTCGGGGCCGCGGGCTTAATAGCTTATAGTCTGGCGCCTCAAGTTAAAGATTATTTATTTGCCGCCCACTGTTCAATTGAGAACGGCCATAAAATCATTTTAGAAAAAATGGGACTAAAGCCCCTGTTTAATCTTGGGCTGCGACTTGGCGAGGGTACTGGTGCGGCCTTAGGAATAAGCATTATTGAAGCGGCTGTTAAAATATTAAGTGAGATGGCTACTTTTGAAGAAGCTTCTGTCTCTAAAAAATTATGAAATCTTTTCTAACTGCCCTTAAATTTTTAACTATTCTCCCTGTTCACAAAAAAATGGATATTCAAGATAAAAAACTGGCAAAATCCGCTGGCTATTTCCCGTTAGTAGGAGCATTGATTGGTTTGCTATTAGTGGCTGTTGATTTCATCTTGAGGCCCTTTTTTCCTGATTCAATTGTCAATCTGTTTATATTGATTACTTTGATATTAGTTACCGGTGCTTTACATTTAGATGGATTTATGGATTCAATAGATGGTTTTTTCTCTGGCCAAAATAAAAAGAGAATATTAGAAATTATGCGAGATAGCAGAATAGGATCTTTTGGCATACTGGCAGTTATTTGTCTGTTGTTATTAAAACTCTCTCTTTTAAATGAAATTCAATTTTCTATTCGCTATTCAACTTTAATCTTGATGCCAGCTCTTTCAAGATGGAGCGTTGTTTATCTTGCTAAAATCTATCCTTATGCCAGAAAAAGCAAGGGAACGGGAGAACCATTCGCTAAATTAGTGGGGAAAAAGGAATTAATTATAGCCACCCTTTTTATGGCTGTCTTAATAGGTTTATTATTTCAATTAAAGGGAATTATAATTTGGTTGGGAGCATTTGTAATCCTAATTTTGCTGGGTAGATGGATAAATAAAAAGATAGATGGTATGACCGGCGATACTTATGGAGCAATGATTGAAATAATAGAAATAATAATTTTGATTTCTATTTATTGTATTAGTTCTATTAATTTAGGTTTATATGGCTAATTTAAAAGTAATTGCTTCCTGGAGCGGAGGTAAAGATAGTTGTCTTGCTTGTTATAAAGCAATAAAGCAAGGATATAAGGTGAAATATCTTTTGAATTTTATTTCCAAAAAACATAAGCGTGGTTGCTTTCATGGCATAGAAGCAAAATTGATGAATCTTCAAGCTGAACTAATAGGAATTCCCCTTATCCAAAAACAAGTAAGTCCTGATATGAAAAAATACGAAGAAGAGTTCAAAGAGGCAGTCAGCAAACTTAAATCAAAAGGTATTAAGGCCATGGTTTTTGGCGACATCGCTTTAGAAGAACACAGGGCATGGATAGAACGTGTCTGTGAGGAAATAAAAATCAAATCTATTGAGCCTCTGTGGAAATCAGAACCCATTAAAATCACCAAAGAGTTTATTGACCTGGGTTTTAAATCCATTGTTGTTAGTGCTAAGGCTGGGTTGTTTGGCAAAGAATGGATTGGTCATCAGTTTGACAGAGAATTTTTAGATTATCTCAAGAATAAGAAGATTGATATTTGTGGTGAAAATGGCGAATTCCATACTTTTGTTGTTGATGGGCCTATGTTTAAAAAAAGAATTGAAATTACAAAAAGTCAACCAGTTTTTAAAAAAGGATTTTGGAAATATTGGTTTTTAGATATTCAGAAATGGCAGGTTAAAAATAAATAAGAAACCATTAAAGGTCGAAAGCTATAATAAACTCCTTAATTAGAAAAATAAATGAAAAAGTTTTTTTGGTTAACAATTTGTTTAGTTCTAATCATTTTCATAGCTGGTTATGTGATTTGGAATATGCAGAGGACTCCGGCACAAGTAATTTTCAGCGAACAAAAACCCCAAAGGATTATTTCTTTAGCTCCTTCAAATACAGAAATCCTTTTTGCCCTGGGTTTGGATGAAGAAATTGTGGGAATAACAGATTATTGTGATTATCCTCCTGAAAAAATAGCTCAAGAAGAAAAAATTGGTGGTTTTGCTACTCCTAATTTTGAAAAGATTGTTTCTTTAAATCCAGATATTGTTTTTGCAACAAGCGGAGTGCAGAAACAAGCAGTGGAAAGGCTGGAAGAACTTGGTGTTAAAATTTATATATTGGAAGCTGAAACCATGGGAAATTTATTAATTGAGATTGAGAATATAGGTAAACTTACTGGGAAATCTCAACAAGCCCAGGAATTGATAGATGCTTTAGAGAAAAGGATAAAGGCAGTTGAAGAAAAACTAAGTAATATCCCAGAAGACCAGAAGCCAAAAGTATTTTTAGAAATTTGGCACGATCCTCTCTGGACAGCTCCAAAAAAGACCCTGATTTATCAAGTTATAGAGTTGGCCGGTGGTAAACATGCTATAACCATTGAAGGGGACTGGAATCAAGTCACAACCGTTGACCCCGAATCAGTGATAGATGTTAATCCCGATGTTATCCTTTTAGCCTTTGAAAACAGCGACCCAAGATCAGTATATGAATTAACAGGATGGAGTGCTGTTTCTGCAGTCAAGAATAAAAGGGTTTTCCAAATAGACCCTGATATAATTTCAAGACCCGGTCCGAGAATAATTGATGCCTTAGAACAGATAGCTAAAATTTTATACCCAGACTTATTTTAGAAAACATGAATCGTCCTATTTTGATAATTTCCCTGGCAGTAGTCTTAGTGCTGGTAGCCGTAGTTTCTATTTCTATTGGCCCTGCTGATATTTCCTTTGGCCAGACACTAAAGATTTTTTTCGCCAAGCTGCACATTATAGATTATGAGGATATAAATTTTCTTCACGAAGATATTATTTTACATATCCGTTTTCCCCGCGTAATCTTAGCCATTATTACTGGCATGGCGCTTGCAGTAGCTGGAGTGGTGCTGCAAGCACTTTTAAGAAATCCTTTAGCTGACCCTTATATCATCGGCGTTTCTTCAGGGGCTGCTCTTGGCGCCACATTGGCTATTGCCTTAGGTTTAATCAGCTTGATTTCTCTGGCAGGATTTTTGGGAGCAGTCTTAGCCATGTTCTTAGTTTATAACTTAGCCAGGACAGGCTATAAGATTTCAGTCAAAACATTGTTATTAGTGGGGGTGATAGTGAGCGTTTTCCTCTCTGCTCTGATTAGTCTCATAACTTTTTTAATGGGCGAGAGCATGTATCAAATAATCCTTTGGCTAATGGGAAATTTATCCGAGACAAATATTATTCTTATTGTTATTGCTGGTTTAATGGTATTAATAGGTATAGTTATTGTTTATCTTTTTGCTCGGGACCTGGATATTATTTCCATAGGGGAAGAATCAGCTCAACATTTAGGAGTAGAGGTAGAAAGCGTTAAAAAAATATTATTTATTGTAACTTCCCTGATAACCGGGGCAGTAGTTGCCATCACAGGACTAATTGGTTTTGTGGGCTTGATAGTTCCTCATATTATGAGGTTGATAGTTGGTCCTAATCATAAAACCTTAATCATTGCTTCTTTGTTC
>JAUWHN010000040.1 GCA_030605865.1 Candidatus Portnoyibacteriota bacterium | reverse complement strand
GAACACCTGCTACTGTCAACACGATTAGTTCTACTGAAATTGAAGTCACCACCCCTGAGCATACAGCAGGTGCTGTGAATGTGGTGGTTACCAACCCAGATGGCCAGAGCTACACTCTGCCTAGTGGCTATACCTATGTTGGTCCCCCTGCTCCCACTGTCAGCTTAACTGCTGATCCTTCAACTATTGATGAAGGTGACTCAAGTACTTTAAGTTGGTCATCGACTAATGCTGATAGCTGTAGCGCTCCTTGGACAACCTCTACAGTTACTTCTGATAATCAGGATGTTTCACCAGCCACAACTACCTATTATACTATCACCTGTACTGGCCCGGGAGGCTCAAATACTGATTCAGTCGAGGTTGCGGTTATCGGACCTCCTCCCCCAGGGCTTGTTCCTTGTGGCCGGCCCGGTACTCCCGATTGTCAGTTATGCCACTTTTTTGTTTTGGCTAAAAATATTATTAACAATATGTTGAAAATGGTATTGATTATGGCTACTTTATTTATTATTTTTGGCGGAATAATGATTTTAACCGGTGGTGGATCTCCTGAACCAGTAACTAAGGGGAAAAAGGCAATTTTGTTTGCTGTTATTGGAATTGTTGTTGCTCTTGTAGCTTGGATTATTATTAATTCAGTAATGGTTTTTTTAGCTGATCCTAGCGCTTTCCCATGGTGGCCCTGGCATCAAATAAAATGTCCTTAAGATTTTAATACTTTTAAGAACACTTCCGATGGAATAGTTATTTTTCCAAATTTTGCTAATTTTTTCTTTCCTTTTTTTTGTTTTTCTAATAACTTTCTTTTTCGAGTATAGTCACCGCCATAAAGCCCGGCGATTACATCTTTTCGCAGGGCTTTTTTTGTTTCTCTGGCAATAATTTTCCCGGAGACAGCTGCCTGGATTGGAAAAGCAAATTGTTGCGGAGGAATATTTTCTTTCAAAATCTTTGTCATTTTTTTAGCTATTTTATAGGCATCTTGCTTGCGAACTATTTTTGAAAATGCTTCTATTTTTTCTTGATTAATCAGAATATCCAAGTTAACTAAATCAGCCTTTTTATAACCCATTAGTTTGTAGCTCATTGAAGCATAACCAGAGCCCGCGGTTTTTAGTTTGTCATAGAATCCCTGTAAGATAATATCGAGCGGTCCTTCAAATTTAATAACAATTTTTTCTTTGGTTAACCATTTTGGAGCTTTAAATTTACCCGGAAAATTGCTTAATAATTTATTAATCTGACCAAGATATTTTTCCGGAGTAATGATTTCTAATTCTACCCATGGTTCTTCCGTATCTTTATAAACAACGCTGGGCGAAGTAATTATTAAATCCAAACCATAATCTCTTTTTAATCTTTCGCTGACAATTTCTAAATGAAGCATTCCCAAAAAACCGCAACGGAAACCCCGACCCAAGCCCGATAAAGATTCTGTTTCGAATCTTAAAGAGGCATCATTTAACTTTAACTTTCCAAGCCCGTCTCTTAGTTGATTATAGTCGTTGGGATCAATTGGGTAAAAACTGGCAAAAACCATTGACTGCGGCTGTTGATAGCCTTTTAGGCTATCAACTTTAAACTTTAAACTATAAACAGTTACAGTATCTCCCACGCGGCATTTTTCTATATCTTTTAATCCAGTGGCAACGTAGCCAATTTCTCCAGTTTTCAGTTTATCGCACGGAGTTAGCTCTGGTTTAAAATAACCCACTTCAATTGCTTCGGCCGGCGTTTTTGAACCTATTAAATAGATTTTATCTTTGTTTTTAATCTCTCCATCAACCATTCTGATATACGCTATTACCCCTTTATAGAAATCATATTCTGAATCGAAAATGAGGGCTCTCATTTTAGATTCACCCGCCGACTTGTCCACCGTAGCTTTAGCGAAGGCGGAAGCTTTAGCGTAGGCGGGCATCGGCACTCTTTCTATCACTTTTTCTATCAATTCCTCGATTCCCTCTCCTGTTTTAGCTGAAACAAGAAAAATATTCTTTTCTGCTATTTTTAGAAGATTTATTAATTCTTTTTTTGTTTTTTCTATTTGTTCGTGATTGGCAACATCTATTTTGTTAATTACTGATATTATCGTTAATCCTTCTTTTTGAGCCATTTCTAAATTAGCGATTGTTTGGGCTTGAATACCCTCGGTAGCGTCAACCAATAAAATAGCTCCCTCAACAGCAGCCAAGCTCCGGGAAACTTCGTAAGAAAAATCAACATGCCCCGGCGTGTCAATTAAGTTTAGGGTATAATCCTTCCAGGACATCCGGACAGGTTGCATTTTGATAGTGATACCCCGTTCACGCTCTAAGGCCATTCTGTCCAGATATTGCGGCTGCATTTTTCTTAAATCAATTGTCTTAGTAATTTCTAAAAAACGGTCAGCCAAAGTCGACTTACCGTGATCAATATGACTAAGTACACAGAAATTGCGAGTATGTTCCTGCTTCATTTTTTTCGGCCCGAGGCCGACCAGCCTTGGGCTGGAAAAATATTTTTTAAAATCACCCGTTTAATACCCAATATTTCTGGCGACTTCAACAAAATCATTACCAAACAATAAACCACGATGCCAGCGATGGCAGCTAAAATTCCTTGGAGAAAAATACCGATGAAGGTATGGGTGTCTAAGAATAAATTTAGAATATAAAGAAAACCGTAAGTGGTAAAACCTAAGAGCAGGGTGGCTAAAACAATCTTTGAAAAAGAAGTCAGAATATACTTTGGCTGCCACCAATTTATTTTTTTGGCAAATAATTTTAATAAGATTACAAAGTTAATAATATTAGCCAATGAAAAAGCCAGAGGCAGACCTAAAATAGCAAATTCTTTAAGACCTTTAAGTTTTAAAATCCCGGAGAACAGGGAAGAAATAGTATTAGAGTTGCCCAGTACCCAGACAAAGAAAAAGCTGAAACAAACATTTAAGACAATACTGGTTAAGCTGATTAAAACAGGAGTCCGGGTATTCTGAAAAGCATAAAAAGCCCGACTGATTAAGGGAATTAAACTTTGGGCAAAAATACTTAAAGAGAAAATACCAAGAGCTGCGGCTGTGAGGCGAGTATCTATCCAGCTAAATTCTCCGGTTCCTAAAATTACTCGGACAATCTGGGCTCGTAAAATAAAAAATAGGGCGCTTAAAGGAACAATCAAAAATAAAATTTGGGAAAATGTTGAAGAAAAATTTTTAGAAAAAGTTTTTTTTCGTTTCCGGGCAAAGGCCTTGGCAAGATTGGGAAAAACAGCAGTAGCAAAGGCAATGCCAAAAATTCCGATTGGTACATATTGAAGATTGTTAGATAAATTAAAGACAGCGATGCTGCCGGAAGTCAAGGTTGAAGCAATGGCCGTAATAACCAAAAAGTTAATTTGGAAGCCGGCCAAACCGATTGTCCGGGGAATCATTAATTTTATTATTTTACGAACTCCTTTGTGATAAATATCCAAAATAGGACGCCAGGAAAAACCCGAATAAATAGCACTTGGCAGCTGAATTAACATATGGAGGAATGCGCCCAAAACCACTCCCCATGCCAAGCCAATCAATCCCCACGCTGGTACAAAAATCAAAATTCCTAAAATAATACCAATATTATACATAATCGGGGCCAAAGAATAAATCAGGAAACGATGAAAATACTGCAAGACTCCACTTAAAATACTGCTAATTCCTAAAACAATCGGGCTTAAAAACATAATCCGAGTAAGCAGAATCGTCATCTCTTGTTTGGCACCACTGAAACCCGGGGCAATCAAAGAAATTATTTGAGGAGCAAAAATAGCTAAAATACCAGCTATTACTATTAAGGACAGAAAGGCCAAATTTAAAACTCCATTTACCAATTGCCAAGCCTCTTTTTTATTTTTACGAAAATATTGGGTAAAAATTGGAATAAAAGCCGAAGAAATCGCTCCCATAATTAAAATACTGAAAACTAAGTCGGGCAATCGAAAAGCAGCATAATAAATATCTAATTCATCACCAGCCCCAAAGCGGCCAGCCAATAATCTATCTCGAAAAAGACCCAAGATTCGACTTGTTAAAGCAGCAGCAGCTAAAATAAAGGCTGCTGAAAAGATGGTTTTAGATTTGCTGTTTAGAAAACGTTTAAACATAAATATAAATAGTATCGCTTTTAAGTATAAAGGAAAAACCCAAGATGATAAAGGGTTTGAGGTGCGCTTTTTGTTTTATTAAGCTATAATAAAAATGAAGATATGAAAATTTCTAAGAGGAAAATTGTTAGAATTAGTATTATAGCAGCAGTAATTGTTGTAATTTTTATTTTTCTTGGCGGATTGGTTTTGGTCAATAGAAATAAAATTGTTCATGGTTTAAAATTGGATAATATTTCTGTTGGAGGATTGTCTATTGATGAGGCGAAAGCAGAAATTAATAAAGTAGTAGAGGAATTTCTGGAAAAAGACATTGTCTTAAGATACGAAAATGAAAACGAATATAAGATTTGGGCAGTTGCTTCAGAAGAACTGGGAATAAAAATTGATATTGATTCTACCATAGATAAGATTTTAAAGATTGGTCATCGGAAAAAATTTCTTTCTGATATTTGCCAGCAAATTTTAGCCCTTTTTGGTCGTTACAATCTTGCTTTCAGTTATCAAATAAACAAAAACCAAATAGAAAGCCTTATTAAAGAAAAATTAGATGCTATTAATAATCCAGCCATTAATGCTGGCTGGCAATACGACGAAGAGAGCAATAATCTTGTTCAAATTTCTAGCCAGGAAGGACTGATAGTTAATCAACAAGATTTGGAGCTCCAGCTTCACAGAAGAATAGAAGCATTTGCCGAAGCTGATATCCATCTAAATTTAATCGTTGACTATCCTGAAATTTTAGAACGAGAAACCAAGCAAGCTTATATCAAGGCTCAAGAAATTTTAGACAACGCCCCTTATAAGCTGATTATTAATGACCCCCACAAAGACAAAGCTATTAAAATTACTCTATTAAAAGAAGAGTTAATTCTTTTTATAGAATTTAAGCCGGTTTTAGATGAAAAAAATCTAAAAAACAAGGTATTAGGAGTGGCTCTTAATGAGCAGGTGCTTGAAGATTATTTAATTATTCTTAGCCCTTCAATAAATCGAAGTCCGATTAATGCTCAACTCAAAGTTGAGGGAAATCGAGTTACTGATTTTGTTCTTTCTCAAGATGGATTAAAATTAGAAATTGAAAAAAATGTTTTAAATATTAAAGAAAAAATTACAACAGGCCCGCCTGCGAGCGAGGCAGACCCGCCTGCTGGCGAGGCAGGCGAGAAAGAGATTGAATTAGAAGTCTCAATAGTTCCGCCTAAAATTGCTACTAAAGATATAGATAATCTGGGCATCGCTTCTTTTTTAGGAAAAGGGGTTTCTAATTTTGCCGGGTCGCCCAGTAGCCGAATTCATAATATTAAAATTGGTTCAGCTAAATTTCATGGTTTATTAATTAAACCAGAGGAAGAATTTTCTTTTAATACTATTTTAGGTGAAGTTGGTCCGGAGCAGGGCTATAAAGAAGAATTGGTAATAAAACGAGATAAAACTATTCCTGAATATGGTGGAGGCCTTTGTCAGGTTTCAACCACTGCTTTTCGAGCAGCAATTAATGTCGGTTTACAAATAACTGAACGCTATCCCCATGCTTTTCCAGTAATATACTATAGTCCTCAAGGGTTTGATGCTACTATTTATCCTCCTCATCCTGACCTTCGATTCATAAATGATACACCCAATCATTTACTTATCCAGACAAGGGTTGAGGGTTATTATTTAACTTTTGAATTCTACGGAACCGATGATGGGCGAAAAGTTGAGATTGATGGGCCTTATCAATATGATGTAAAGCCCGATGGTTCAATGAAAACAAAACTTACCCGAAAAATTCTTAGACACAACGAATTAGTTGAGGAAAAAACCTGGAAATCCAATTACAAATCCCCGGATTTGTATCCGATTGAGAGAAATCCACTGGAATAACATATTAATGACCACGAATATTAACACTAAGCACCGCGAAAAAATAGCCCAAAAAATTTGGGCTATTTTAAACTGCCGCGGGAGAGACTCGAACTCTCAAGCCTTTCGGCACATGGTCCTAAACCATGCGTGTCTACCAGTTTCACCACCGCGGCACCTTTTTATCCTATCATGACTTGACAAGTTTTGTCAAATGGAGTATAATAGATAGAAAGGTCCAAAATAGGATCTTGATCTTTGTTAATTTAATAATTGACAAGAAAAAATATTTTAAGGAGGTAAAATAAAATGAGTACTAACACAAATTCGTTATGGCGTGGATTTTGGATTACTGCTGTTTTCTGCGCTGGGGGATTACTTGTAGCTTTTCTGTTAGGTTTAGACGGTGTGGCTTTATCAGTGGTAATAATAAGCATTGTTCTTGTGGTAGGAGCTCCCGGATTAGGAAATGTTCCTGTCGAGCATATGGAAGTGTTAAAGAAGCGCGGAAAAAGAACAGATATTTGCTTTAAAGAAGGATGGCGCTGGATATTTTGGATTACAGAAAGCACATATGAAGTGAGCGCAAAAAGAATAATTGTTGACATTCCACCCTTGGAAGGGGCCTTTACAAAAACGGATAAGGTTGAAATGATAGGCGATATCTGGGTTCATTATGCAGTAGTTCGCCCCGCTATCTATCTTAACCTAGAAGATCCAGAAACAACTATCCGGGAACGCCTTATAAGCAAGGCCCACGAAGCACTCTGGGAATTCATCACCACGCACACTTCTAATCAGTGTCTGACTTCAAAAAAAGAACTTCAGAAAAAAATAAAAGAGAGAATGACCGAGGAACAAGATGAACAAGGAAATGAACAAAGCATTGAATCTCGATGGGGAATTACAATTTTTAACATTGATGTGCGAACAATAAAGCCTACAGAAAAGGTTCGTGAAGGATTTGCCGAGGACAAGATTAGAGAGATTAATGTAAAAAGACACACTAAAAGCATGAAAGAAATATTAAAAGCAGCGCCCGGATTGAAAGAGGATCCAAAAACGCTATCAAATACTGCCTTTATAGCCGAGGGGAGAGTCAAGAAAGAGATCAAAGAAGAAAAGAAAAGAATTGAATTTGGAGTTGAGGCTGAAACAATTAAAACGGTGGCTGATTTAGCGACTGAATTTCTACTCAAAAAGGGAGGTAAAGAATGAACAAAGTAAAATTGGCCATAGCCGGTTTTTTATCAGCAGTACTTTTTTTCTTACTTCGAGACGGATTTCTTGTTGAATGTGGATTAGATATAGCTAGTAATCTAAAAGCAAATTTCTTTTTAGCCTGTACAGTTCTTGGACTTGTTGCCGTTGGTCTACTAATTACAGGAAAGTACAAAGGATGGATTGCTTCAATTCCCATTATCTGTTTCGCCACACTTATAGCAATAGGAATTAGTGCCTGGCATACGAGTTGTGATGATAACAGACAGCTAAAAAAGGACACGTTGAGGGAGAAGATAGATAAGGAAAAAGAAAGAATAGAAACGAATCTAGCAAGAAAGCAAGCTTACCGAGAACTTGGTCTGTCCCAGAAGAAATCCAGTCAGACAAAAAAATCTTACTACCGAAGAACTACTACTTCTAAAAAGAGAGTTGAAACGCCACCACCAACAGGCAATTGGGGACAAAAGATAGCTACCTCTACTTACCCAGAAGTCGTGAACTCTTGGAGCAGATTTGCTCAAACAGAAGCCCCAAAAGCTATGCAAAGAACTGCTAATCAAGGTAGGCGAGTGAAAATCGAGTGAAAATAACAACAAGACGAAAAGCAAAGTGCGGAATCGCTAAGCGTTCCGCACTTTTCCATTTATCAAATTTAAAGCACGTACAATTCTCTCTGTTTCTAGGAAGTAAGACTTTCTCTATGTGATAAAACTAACTACAGTATCAATGATAATACCGGCTAAAACAATAATAGCTGTACCAACCA
>JAUWHN010000042.1 GCA_030605865.1 Candidatus Portnoyibacteriota bacterium | reverse complement strand
GATGAAGACGATTCTGGAGAGGATGATAATCCTTATATTAAATTCTCACAGGATAATCTTGGGATGCAGGCAATTATTGGGGGAATTGGTGCAACTAATGTTGACCCAGAATACAATGCTTATATCGGTACTTTATCTAATGCTTATATGCTTGGAACTCTTAATTCAAATGCACTACAATTTGGAACAAATGATAATATTAGAATGACAATTTCAGCTGGAGGATATGTGGGAATTGGGACAAATAATCCAGATGCAAAATTAGATGTTGTTGGAAATCTAAAAACAGAAAATATAACTTACAACGCAATTTATGCTCAACTTTCAGATTTAGGTGACCAAATATTTACTACTGCAAATGTAAAACAAGTAATAAATTTATCTACAACAGACACCATCGTTAGTTAAGTCATTTACCGTTATTTCAAGTCTGGGAACATACTGGCTTGGTAAATCTTCTCTTAGTTGTATGCTTCCTTCTAAATAAAATTTTTCTGGTTGTCCTCCTTTTTTATCGCGAAGATTACAAAGCATATCGTCTGAGGTGGCGCAGGCCGCATCCGAAATGCCCCAATTCATTTCAAGACTTGGCTTCTCTGTGTAGAATTCACCCCCACAGCGTTTATCTCGTTCATTGTTAGGATACTTTTTATAAAAGGTAAACTGCCAAGAAAATTTTGGATTCTCATCTTCTTCTACTGGTACCTCTCTAGCCGAGTCAAAATAGCCATCACAAGTAGGGGCTACAAAGAGGAATGTCTGTTCTTCTATTTGTTTAAGATGGGGGGTTTTTGTGAGAAACCAGGGCTTAACAGGGTATGTTTCGTCTTTGCAGCCCATGCTAAGGGTAAACGTAACAGTAGCGGTAGCAGCGACTTTATCACTAGCACTGCTACCTTCATATTCTACTGGATATACATTTATTTCTGGCTTATCCCAATAGGCTCCGGTGAGGCGGCATCCTGTCGCCGCTTCTTCGGTAGAAACAGGAATATCAACTTTTTCTCCTGTTATTTTAAATCTCAACAAATCCGGGTTTATGGCGTTGAGGAGGAGGTAACTTCCTAAAAGCAAAAGTATTCCTAAAAGAGAGGAGAAAATTCTATCTTTGGCAGCAGT
This sequence comes from Candidatus Portnoyibacteriota bacterium, assembly GCA_030605865.1. Taxonomy (GTDB): domain Bacteria; phylum Patescibacteriota; class Minisyncoccia; order RBG-13-40-8-A; family JAUWHN01; genus JAUWHN01. Next base: position 7,150 of record JAUWHN010000042.1, on the reverse strand, counting down.
TGCTTTTTGGGGGTTGCCAACCGAAGTTACATAGCCAAAAGCAGCCAACAGTATGGATATGAAAGCAACTATTCCTACAACACCAAGGGAAAATACAAAGATGTATCTAATATATTGAGGTATTCCTGCGGTTGGGTCAGGCGCCCCTGGTAAATTAGGGTAGCTCTTGACAATAGTATCTATTGCCTGAACAGAACCAGCTAGGCCAAAAAGTATTACGAGTAACAGAATTATTAGAAAACCTTTTTTCATATTAATAAATATTCACTTTTATCGCCTTTTCCGCCCCTTGGCCGGGTCGGCGGATGTTAGTAGCGACAACTTTTAGAATTTGCTCGAGTGATCCCCCCACTTTTTTATTAGTAATTTTTAATCCAAAAACATTAGCAGTTAGCGAAGATTCTTTATAAACTTCATTAGCAAAAACCCATCTGAATTCTAAATCCCATAAACTTTTAATATCAAAGAAATAAGGCAGAGCCAGGAAAGAGCTTTCTTCTTCGGCAAAGATATTGGAGTCTTTGATTGCCGTACTGTAAGGCAGATTAACCCAATCACCTTCTTTGCTGTAGATAGCTAATTCAGGAGCAAATATAGGAATGGTTATTGATTCTTCTGTTGAAAAGGAACGGCTTTCATTAAATACTTTTAATAAAACTGTATGAAAATCTCCTTCAAGTTTTTTAACCCAGAATTCAAAATCATCTCGGCCATAACCAGATTTTGATTCTTGGAAAATCCCATCCAGGAACCAACTGTATTTTAAACTTTTAGGATTTTCTCCTATAATTTCCAATAAGGCATCTATGGCAACTTTGCTTTCATAAGTAGCCAATCTCCTGCCTTTGTATCCATAAGGTACGTAAGTATTAGCTGACCAGAAAAGTTTAAGACTGCCGGTTTTCAAGGTAATTTCTGGCTCGCTATATTCAAAAAAGAAATCATCCATTAAGTCCCACCCTTGTGAGGATAATGGAATGAAGAGAATTATTAGAGAAATTATGAAAGTTGTGAGTAGTTTCATGTCGCTTCGCTCATCAACGAATTACTAATCCCGTACGAATTTACGAATTCGTATATTCGTAAAAGATTCGTTATTCGTTGATTGTTTTACTTTTTAGACATTGCCGACATTAAGCCGTGTTTATTAATTCGCCAGATATAGAGAAAGCCAACAGTAGGAATATCGATTCCTTTGCCAATTATCATCCCGAAACCAGTTAAATTAAGGGCATCTATAGCGTCAGAAGTAGCTGCTACTCCCCCTACTATTATATATTCAGCAATATTAGGGGATAGACCGGCTTTTTTTTCTTCATGATAAGTATAAAGAACATAAAGTATCCAAGAGGGAAGCAGCCCGGTCCCCGGGATAATCTCCGCACCCAAGGGAATTAAAAGTTTGAAGATAGGATTTTTAAGAATAGCTTTCAAGGCCCCGGTTTTTTTTGGCTTGGCTTTTTTTGATTCTTTTTCTATTTTTTTGTCTGCTGCCCTGTCTGCACTAAGTTTGTGTTTATAGGCATCTTCATTATTTGTCATATTGTTCTTCTTTTTCCCCTGCTTCTGCTCCTGCTTCTGTTATTGATTTTGCTGCCTCTTCTTTTTTCTTCTCTTTTACTTTCTCGGCCAAGTCTTCTGTTGTCAATTTTTCCTTTTCCAATTCTTCTTTCATTTCTTCTTCCTTTTCTAATTCCTTTTTAGCTTTTTCAATTTGGAGCAGCTGTTCGGGGTCAGAAGTGATAATTTGATCTTCAGTATAAGAGGCAACCACTTTAATAGCTACATGTTTTAATCCGGCGAAAAATATTCCTTCACCGACCTGGGATTCTAAAAGCAGGTATTTTTCTTCATCAGTTAAATTAAAGGTTTTTTTAACAACATCAATGGTGGCCGGCGATTGCTTGAAAAGTATTTGAATTGAGGAATTGGTAAGAATTGGTTTTCCATAAGCTGATTCCATAAAATCAGCAACATCCTGAGTTATAGTGGTTAAGCCTAAATAATATTTCCTACAGCGCTTGGCAATTCCATGCAAGAAAGAACCTCCTTCTTCATATTTCATCAACCACCAAGCTTCGTCAACCAGCAAAATCCTTTTTTTAAGTTGGGAGCGGATTAAATTCCAGATAAAGTGAAGAATAACATACATTGCCACTGGCCTAAGCTCTTCTTCCATATCCCGGACACTGAAAACAATTAGATTTTTACCTACCACTCTGATATTTGTTGGTTGATTAAGAAAACCTGAAAAACTTCCTTCAGTATATTTCTCTAACTTTTTAGCCATTGTCTCGCCTCCTTCCATGCCTTCTAAAATTATTTTTAAATCAGACAGAAGCGGAGGGGTGATTGTTTTAAAATCTGATTGGGGCGTAATATCTCGGGAAGCATAAGTTTCAACCAGAGCCTTGTCTAAAATTGATTCCTCTTCGGCTGTTAATTCTCCTAACATTATTTTTAAAAGACCGGTGAGTTCTATAACATTGCTTCGGAGGATATCTTCGGGTTTTTCTTCGGGACCGGGCATAGAGAGGTCAAAAGGATTAATATGATGAGGCGAGGTCAAAGATATTTTAAAGGAAGCTCCGCCAACCGTTTCAGCTAAATACTGATATTCATTTTCCGGGTCAATAATAATAACGTCAGTCCCGAGCATTAAAGAGCGAAGAACTTCCAATTTGCAGGAATAACTTTTGCCTCCGCCTGCCTTTCCGAAAATCGTCATGTTTGCGTTTTCCAAAGAGAATCTGTCAAAGAGAACTAAACTGTTATTATGGCGGTTGATTCCGTAAAGAATTCCTTTGTCAGAAGTGAGGTTTGAAGAAACAAAAGGAAAAGAAGTTGATAAAGGAGCAGAATTCATTGAGTTGGTGATAAAGAGCTTGTCTTCGCAAAGAGGAAGAGTAGCATTTAAACCGTCAGCTTGTTGAAAAAGAGCAACTTTGGTGGTAATCATTCTGGCGTTGAAAAGAGAAGTGAGTTCTCCTTCTATTTCACCCAGTTCTTCAATGGACTTGCCGTAAATAGTAATATATAAAGAAAATTTAAAGAATTTTTCTGTTCCTTGAATTAACTTATCTCTTAAATTTTCTATATCATTGCGGGCAGTTTCTAAAATAGGATTACGGACCTTACCTTTTTCTTGCTCTAAAGCTATTTGGGATTCTATTTCAGTTAATTTTTTTCTAAGTTTTCTTAAAAGAGCGCCAGTATCAGTAGGATGAATAAACATCGAAATATCCACTGTTTTGGGATAGTTAATAATTGGACTTAACCAGTTTATATTAAGAAAGCGAGGATAATTGACAATAAAAAGAGTTCGGACAAATTTTTCTCCTATCTGGATATAATTTGAGGATATTTCAAGAGCTGAAGGAGCGATTAAGTCCCGAAGTTCAGTGGGCCCAGTGGTTACGTGGGTTTCTTTAAGCCCTGCCGGGGTTGTAGAATTCATAGAATAATCTTATTAATTGTTGGTTATTTAAGAGAGTAGCTTTAACTTCTACCTGGCCTAAACCATTAATAATATGATTTGCCCTTTGCATAAGCTGGTCTTTGTATTCATCAAATTTTTCCGGTGACAGTTTTTGAGTGGTTGCTTTCGGGCTGATAATAAGCTTAATTTTATCTAAAAATTTTTCCTCTTTAGCTCCGACTGGATTGTAAGGGATAACGACATAAAAGGATTTATTCATAATATCGGTTAGCTCGACAAATTTTTGAATAAAATCTATGTATTCAGTGGTTTGGGCATGGAGAAGTTCATTTTCTTGAGTTTTGGCAAGTTCTTTGAGATTTTCCAAATAAGGATCAATATTTAATTTTCGAGAGTTAACTAAAATTTGAAGAGGGAAATCTAAAGAGTTAATAAAGCCCTGAAAGCGGCCAATTAAAGCCTCTTGTTCTTCGCTCCCTTTGAGCTCAAAGTTAACGCTTGAAGCAATGCAGACAGCGCGTAGTCCACTGTTCTTTAAAATTACAACATCGTTTTTGATGTTTTGAATCTCAATAAATTTTTGACTTGGAGTAGCTGTTTTTACCTTTGGCATATTATTTTTTTAGTTCCACTTTCCACTGAACCTCCTCAAGCTCGTTTTCTTTAGGAGCTTTTTTGAGGGGCTTGGCTTTTTCGATGATTTTAGGGATTGGTTCTTCAGAGGGTTTTTTAGGAGGTAATTTTTTCCAGGTATAAATATTGGGTCTGCCGAGGAATTTAAAAAGACTAAATACAAATTGAGAAAATTTTTGATTACCAATTTTATAAAAGGTTACTAAAAAGATAAGGATACTGATTGGAATGGCTACTATAATAAAAACAGAGAGTTTTAGGACATTAAACAATAGAAACAATGCCCCGGCGCCAAGTAATAAATAAATAAATTGTTTTAGGGTAAGGGGCCCAATAATTTTATCTTCAATATCAAGGTATTGAGGGACTTGAGAGTGCATATTTATTTGCCCGATAAATCAACTATATTATTTTTAACCTTTGGTTTTGCCTGTCTGTCAGTAGGTATGCGCAGGACTTGTTTTGCTTTTTCAATATCTTTTTTCATTGTTTGGATACGGTACTTGCCCTTGATATCTACTTTTTGAGGTTTTTCTTCTTTTTCTTTTTCCAGTTTTTCCAATTTTTTTATTTCTTGTTTAGTTTTTTCGGGGAACGTCGGAATTCTCTTTTCTAGAGGAGGCCTTGGAGAAGGAGGAATTATTCGGCCAATATGAGTTGGCCCAACCTCTCTTTTTTGTTCATAGGGAGAAATTTTTCCTTTATAGATAGAAGGGATTTTTCCTAGCCTTTGAGCAGCCTCTTCTATTTTAGGCGGAATGATTTCTTCCGGCTTAGGTCCTTTCTGTTTCTTTTCCGCCCGAGGCGGACCAGCCTCCGGCTGGGGTTTTTTAGGTTTTTTCCCAAATAATCTTTTGAAAAAGCCCGGTTTTTTGGGTTTTTCTGGTTTGCGGCTGACTTCTCGCAGCTTGGGTTCCTCTGTTTCTCTTTCGATTTTGGAACGAGCAGCAGCTTCAGTAAGAATACGGGTAACTTCGGGTTTTTCAATTGGAATCGAAAATGATTGGAGTAAGCTTGGGCTAATATTTTCCCTTTTGATTGTGCCAACTTTAATCATTTCTCGCAAAAGAAGACCAAGAGCGAATTCGTCCACTACCGGAGTAACCAAGAGAACTCGATCAAAGAGACGAAGAGCTTTCCTTAATTTGTTTTTTTCCGACTCTGACAAAGCTTGAGCTTCAGAACTCTGTCTGACATATTTTACTGGACTGAGTTCATCCCGGTCTCTGAAATCAAAGGTTTTACTATAATCTAAAAGCCATTCGCCAAAAGTTCGGCTTCCTATTCGTTCTATGTTTTCTTTAAGCGCTCCTTGCATTTCTTGCCTTAGTTCATTTCGAGGCATAAGGCCCAAGCTAAACATTTTTGCTTCTATTCGACCCAAGGGATCAACATCTTCATTTTCTAAAACTGCTAAGTAACTTTCTTTAAGCACTTTTAAAACTTCTTCATTGGGAAGCATTGCTAGAGCCACCCATCTTAGTTGAGCAATTAAGTCCTGATATTTTTTATAAAGCTCTGGCTGGAAATCAGCAACATCCGAGGTTTCTAAAAGAGAGCCTAATTTTTCTTGAAGAAAATAAGCTTCTTTTATCTGCATACGCAAAACAAAAGAATCGGATAGTTCCTTTATCTGTTCAAAAACCTCAAGATTTTTTAATTGTTCCGACCTTAGTTCGTCAATAGTTACCATATTATATTAGTCAATTTTATGCTTCTTCCTCTCTTTCTTTTCTTTCTTTCTTTTTTAGTTTTTTGAACTCTTCTCTAATTTCTTCTGTTGCCCATTTTTTGGTTTTTTGACTTTCTTCTGCTCCTGCTTTTGCTCCTGCTTCTGCTCCTGCTTTTATTCCTGCTTTTATTCCTGTTTTTCCTGTTATGGCATCATTGACTTTTTTGCCTAAAAGATCGGCTGTTGCTGAAATTGCTTTTAACGCGTTTTGTTCATAAGCCTGATTTAGCGAGATTTGCGCATCTGGTCTTACATACCGTAATTCCGTTGACTTTACATCCGACTCAGTATAGGCCTTTAAGAGCTCATCTGCCACAGGATCGCGGCCCGCAAATTTATACTGTCCTTCTTCATCTACTCCTTGCATACCTACGGCAGTTCCATGCAGCTTTCTGTTCCTCGGTGGTTGAGTTCTAAGTTTAGCAGCAGCGACTTTTATTTGTTCTTCATCCGAGGCAATCGTCATATTTCCCTTATCATCTGTTGAGGCCATTCCATATACACCATAATATCCGGCCGAGAATCCAATTTCCTGCATTTTTCCTAAAAATGCGGCAATGTTTTTGTCGTTTTGTCCCATTTTCCTCATTTGTTGGATAATTCCATGTTTAAACCCAAGATTGGAAAAACGTCTGTTTTTAGGGTCATTAACTTTCTGCATCGTTCCATCTGGATTTTTAAATTCAGGAAGAGCAAGTTTTTCATCATATTCAATATTATCAAAGGACTCATCGAAAATCATTGAATCATTGGTATCGCCTTGTTCCTGCAAAAGTTCATTACAGGATTTGTAGTCCAAAAGATCTTTTTGTTTCGTGGCTGTGTTTTTCTTCGCAATCAGTCGCTTGCCAACTCTTTTAGTTTCTGCTTCAATTTCTGTTTTCCTTTCAGCAACTTCAAATTGTTCTGCTTGTTCGGCAAAACTGGTTTTTTCCGAACCAAGAGAATAGACTAAGTTCATTACATCCTGCATCTTGCCAATAACACGAGGAAGTCTTGCTTTTCTTAATCTTTCGGCCTTGCGAGCTTCACTAGCTTTTTTCCAGAAGTCAGGACTTGTAAAAGCTGCAGTCTTTTGTATTCCTCTTACGAATTTTGCCAGAGGAGGCACTCCCTTTTGCATCCATGCTGGAGGAACTATGGCAGCAGCAGTTTTTCTTAGTCTGCCCGGTAATTTATATGCTAAGTTTGCTGTTCCTTTAAGTCCTCCCTTAACAAAACTTTGGGCAGCGCCGGCTCCTTTGATTCCCATACTCATAGCAATGGTCGGTGCGCCAAAGAGGAGGATAATCAGAAAAACATATCTAAACAGCAAATTAAGATCTCCGAACATTGGAACCATGGTA
>JAUWHN010000044.1 GCA_030605865.1 Candidatus Portnoyibacteriota bacterium | reverse complement strand
GGAATGTTAGTTTACAAGAATCCAATAAAAATCAATCTTAAAAAATGCGGGTTTAAAATATCTAATTTAATAAAGCTTGTTCGACTATGTCCTTATTTAGCTACATTTTCAGAAAAATTTAGACAATCTTATGATAAAATTAACAAATTTACTGAACCAAGAAAACCTTTTAAATGTTCTCTAAAAATATTTGACTGGTATCTAAATGATCTTGAAAATCAAATTTCCAAAAGAACCAAATTAGCCAAATACCTTCAAAAAGAACTGAAAAAACTCGGGTTTCAAATTAGTCCGGGAACCACTTATGTCTCTGCTCTCGTTCCCAAGAACATAGACAGAGATGAATTATTTAAAAAACTCAGAAAACGCCGCATCTTCTGCTCCCGCATCTGGTATCAACCAATATACCATCCGCTCCGCCAGTTGGCGGATGGTGAACTTCCAAATACTGCCGAAGCTGCCAGAAGAATTATTAACTTTCCTTTGCAAAACTGGTTCAAGAAAAAAGACGTAGAAAGAATTATCAAAAAATTAAAACAAGTTTTAGTTCTTTTCAAAACAAACTAATATAACCCGTGCTAAAATCTTTTTAAATAATCTACCGATTGTCTTTTCAAAGAAAATATATAATTTAAAAGGAATTACTTTTCCAAAAATCGGAGGATAGGTATTGAAACGGGTTTTAGATACAAACGACAAGCCGACGCTTGAAAAATGTTTTCTGATTCCCTTGACATTAAAAGGATACAACTCTCCTCTTTTATATTTTCTAAACTTCTTAAATAAAGAGGGCGTCTTATACAAACAATGATGATTGATGTAATCCAGAATTAACAGGCCCCCTGGTTTTAATACTCGCGCTACCTCTTTTGCTACCTTTTGATAAGAAGCAGCAGAAACATAACCAAAACTAAAAATCACATCAAAATAATTATCCGGATAAGAAAGATTGTAAACATCCCCTTTTTCAATTTTAATCCTTTTTTCTAATCCTGCTTCTTTAATATTTTTTTTGGCATTTTCTAAGGCAATATCAGAAATATCAATTGCTATTATTTGAAAATTCGTCTTTTGGGCTAATAGTATATCAATGTGGCCAAAGCCACAACCAACATCAAGGGCTAAACCCTCTTTTTTATTTCCTAAAAGCTTTAAGGTATTCTGAATGGTTAATTCAAAAGTGGCTATCCTGGAATTATCAAGCTTGTATTTTCTGGCTACTTCTTCCCATTTTTGATAACGCTCTCTATGACTCATAATCTGTATTTAATAATATAAGGGCTAATTATTTTAACTAAAAAATCAGGAAGCAAGCCCCAAACATTTCTTAATTTAGATTCACGAAGTTTTTCTTGAGCCATTTGTCCGGACTCTATTGTCCATATTGGATATTTCTTAGTGCTCCAGCCTCGTTTAAACTCTTCCAAGCCGCTTCCTATTTTTGTTCCTCCGAAATCAAAAGTATTGGCTTTTCTTGAACTGGCTATTTTTTTTATTTCTTCCCAAAGAACAAAATACATAGGATTTAATTTGTTTTTTCTAACATATTTCTGATCCATTGCGCTCAGATAATAGTGGGCAATATCAGAATAGAATAATATTACAATTCCTGATATTACTTTTCCCTGATGTTTAATAATTAAAAAATCTACGATTTCTGATTCTAAAGATTTTTGCCATAAAAATTCAAATACTTGAACAGGAAAACAAACTGTCTTGTTTTTTTTCATTGTTTTTACATAAATACTATAGAATTCTTTTAAATCTTTCTTGCTCTTGCATTTAGAAATTAACAAATCCTCTTTGCTTCCTTTTCTTATCCTCTGCTTTGTGGAAAGCCTAAAAGAAGAAAATAATGCGTCCTCATTTAATTTATCAAGATTATCAATCCAGTAGGTACAGGTCGGGCCTTTAATTTTCAGAGATTTCAAAGATCCGACTTCCAAAAATCTCAAAATTTGGGGGTGAAATTTGATTTTAATATTATCAAATTCTTTTAAAACATCTTTGCTAAATTCTTCCCAATTAATATCCCACCTTAACGGCAATGGCCCACCATATTCACAGAACGGCAATGAAATCAACTTACTACCAACTTTCCCAAAACTCAATAAAGCCTCGTCTTTATATAAATAATGCTCAAACTTAAGCCACTTGAATTCTTTCTCTAAAAACTCCTGCCACTCAAGTTCATGAAAAAAGGTTTTGAATAAAACCTTGTCCAGCAAATTGGCTACTTCTTCTTTATTTAATTTCTGAAATTTTTTCATAGATTTGTTCTCCTGTTTTAAATTCATAATCCATTTTTTTCAACAAACCCAACAACTCATCCAATTGCCCCAAGAACACTTTTCCGCTATTTTTTGACGAACGGCCTTTGAATTTGATTCCATCCCATGAATGCATGGTTAAACTCAAAAATTTTGGCTTGTTTAAAGAAAGTAAACTTCCAAAAAAACCTGCTCCTAAGCGTCGAATCCAGGTAGCAGCAAAAGGAATGCCCCCTAAAAGCGGCGTATTAGGAATTTCAATTAAATTCATTTTTTCTTTCTTTCCTTTCTTTCTGTAATTTCTAATTGATGGCTGATAAGGTATTGCTGGCGCCCGACCTTTATATCCTTTATATCTGTGTAAAGCAATATGGCGTGGAATAACACTGCTGTCGTAAGCAAAGTTATATCTCTCTAAAATCTCAAATTGTTTGTTATCAATAATATTTCTCGGCGCCCTGAATCCCTTTGGAAGTTGTTTAAAAATAGTCTGATAAAGGCCGACAAATTTTTTCAGCTGTTTTTCCCTCTCTAATAAATCTATTTCATCAAGAGGAATATGAAAATAATTATGACAACCAATCTCATAATCTTTAGCCCATTTTTTAACAAAATCCGGATACAGTTCCATAACATAGCCGGTTACAAACAGGGTGGCTTTGACTTTATGTTTTTTAAAAATATCCAAAATATTATCCAATTCCTCCACTCCTTTAAAAGTGTCTTTGTTGCCAAAGTTGTCGCGCTCAACATCTATTGAAATAAAACAAGTTTTTTTCATAATAATTTTTCCACTTCTTTAACCATTTTATCTAAAGTAAATTTTTCTTGAACAATCTTCCTGGCTTGATTTAGGAGTCTATTTCCTAAAAATTTGTTATTTATTAATTTGGTTATTGCCTCTGATAATCCTTTGGCATCACCCGGCTTTATTAAGAGACCAGCTTGCCCTGAGTCCATCAAAGGGTCTTTTAAAATTTCCAAAATCGCCCCAACTTTTGTAGCCACAATCGGAACCTTTGCTGCCATTGCTTCTAAAATTGTCCAGGGAAAACCCTCTTTAACTGATGGTAAAACAAAAACATCAAACGCCTTTAAATATCTACTGGCATCAGGAATGGCCCCAACTAAGAAAAAGTTTTTCTCTAATTTGTATTTTTTAATCAAACCTTCTAATTTTTTTCTCTCCTGGCCTTCTCCGATAACCACAAACTTCGTATGTTTGTATCTTGTATCTTGCCCGCCTTGCCGCGAGGCAGGTATCTTGTATCTTAACAAATGAGCAGCTTCAATCAGATATTCAAGCCCCTTGGTTAAATATAGGTTAGCAATCGTACCGATTACAAAACCGGGTTTGATTTTCAAGAATCTTCGAGCTTCTTCTTTATTTAAAAAATTTAACTCATTAACATCAATTCCATTATAAATAGTAATAATTTTATCTCTTGGCTTAATGGATAATCCAATAGCTTGTTTCCTGTCTGATTCAGCATTATTAATAATTATATCCTTAAATTTAGCAGTCCATTTCTCAATCAAAATATACAATTTCTTTTTCCATTCAGGCCAGGGGTCATTAAATGCCCAGCCGCCAATCCGATAGATAATTTTCTTAACCCCGGTTAATCGACCAATCAAAGACCCTATGGCGCCCGCCTTGCTGCTGCATAAAAATAAAATATCTGGTTTTTCTCTTTTTATCAAGTTAAAAATTTCAGCTGGACTTAAGTATAAATCAAATAAGGGATTAATTCCGCGCCTGAGATATTTCAAGTGCTTCGTGTTAATCCCCTTTTTCTCTAAAAATTTCAAAAGCCCGGTCTCGTCATCTCCCTGGGGTCCCGCAGCAACAGTAATATCATACTTGTCCTTATCTAATGCTGCAACTAAATGGGCTAAAAAGTGCTGGGCTCCCCCAAATTCAGATTGGGTAACAATAAATAAAATTTTCTTAGACATTAATTTCAGTTTACAATATTTTAAGGTAGCAGGCAATATCAATACAGTCAATACTATTTTGAACTTGCAAAGATTTAGATAATTTGCTACAATGAACTGTTCTACTTTATAGAACGGCTTGTTTCTTGAAAAAAGAATAAAATAAATTAAAAGGAGGACAGATTGAAAGAAATAAAATTACTTACTAGAGAGAACATTCCTTGCTGGTATGAACTTTCTTGGAGAAAAACAAAGCCAGCTGTTATTTTGAGGGTGCATAAAGATTTTATTAAGAATGCCGAATCCATTCCAGATGAAAATCCCTGGGCTACTGATTTGAAAGAGAAATTTAAGTTTACAAATTTCGTCGGTAGTCTTAATGGAAACTTCGGCTTTGATAATGCTTTTGTTCGGAGAGGAGAAAGAAAAGAATTTGTTGAATTTGTAGTTGAGATACCCAGAATTAAGCAAAAAACTGGCAAGCCTTGTCCCGAATGTAATGGTTCTGGTAGAGATGACCTTTTTGAAAGAAAATGTGATTGGTGTAGAGGCACGGGGATAGAACACATAAATGATTGGAAACCTGTTTATGCTATTTCAGCGAGCTTTACTGTTTTTTCCACATTCTTATTTTGCCCCGAAAAAGAAACCTCATCTTCATTGATTCAACTTATGACAATGCAAACCATAACTCGCGGAGATATGCACGGCGGCTCAATTGGAGGAAAATTTAGTGTTCCTTTATGTAACTGGATGGATTCTTTAAGGGAGAAAGGAGAATCAGATATTATCGAAATGGTTGAGGCTATGCAGATTGCTCATAGACGAATGTGGAGAAGGTTAGAACCGTACAGAAAATGGGATTTTCGAGCATCTGTTGCTTATGAAGGAGGTTGGCTTAATACGAGTTGTCCTGGAGATGCCTGTGGTCTTCATCCCACGCATATGGGACCCCAAAAAGGACAAGGATATGAATTTGATTGTCATAATGTAGATACTCCAGCTCAACAGCTTGAACTTATTGCTAGCCTTGCAGCACTTCACGATAAGGCAAGGAGGGAGATGAAAATTTAAGAACAAATCTTAGTATTTAACCAGAGTCGTGTCTGTATGCATAGAAGCGACTCTTTTTTATTTATGGAGGGTGCGTCCTGCTCAACCCTGCCAGACAGGAACCTGGACTGCTTTGTTAACCTCTTGACACGTTTTTATAATTGCGTTAAATTTAACTATTAGACTTGTTTGTTCTAAAAAAAACCATCAGGAGGGGTTTTATCTGGTGGTTTTTAATACCTTAAAAACGAAATTGAAAAACTACATCTGGGTGTCAGCTGGAGACGTATTTCCTCCCTGGTTTAACACCCAGATGTAGTTTTTCAAGAAGAAGCAAGTTATCCACAGTTAATTCTTGAATTTATTTGACATACTTTTCCATTAAGGTAAAATAAAGGATAAAATAAAAATAACATCTAACGGGGGAAATAGGTGTGATACTTAGTGCCAGATTGTTGTTGGCATAAAGAAAATAGTTTAGTCTTAGGACTTCTTCATAAGTCCCTAGTTATTTTTAAGTAACTTGTGGCAGAGGGAGTTTTTTTATCCCCACACCAAATTTCATTATGTTTTATCTCTATATTCTGAAAAGCAAGAAAGACAATAGCTTATATATTGGTTCAACGAATGATTTAAGAAAGAGAATAAAAGAACATAATACTGGAAGAGGGGGGAGATACACAAAAAGCAAGGGCCCTTTTAAGTTAATATATTATGAAGCCTATACCTCGGAAAGGGATGCAAGAAAGCGAGAATCGAATCTTAAATTAAGGAGCCGAGCTTTTACACAATTAAAGAAGAGAATTCAAGACAGTATTGATATAACGTAATTTGGTGTGGGGATGAATTTAAAATTTAAAGGTCG
>JAUWHN010000039.1 GCA_030605865.1 Candidatus Portnoyibacteriota bacterium | reverse complement strand
GGATAGTGGACGAAATAATAAAGAAGCGGTAAATTAGTATTTGAAAAATTACCTCGACGTGACGTCGGGGTAATTTTTTATTTGGATTATTTTTTTATTTTAAAATATCCAGTAAACTTTGGCCGGTCATTTCAGGGGGCTTGGGGATTTCCATTAGTTCAAGAATCGTGGGAGCAATATCAGCAAGGATTCCTTGGGGTTGTTGATATAAAACCTCTAATTCAGATTTTGATTTCTCCTTTTTGTTTTCAGGGGTAATTAGATAGCAGGGAACCGGGCTGGTAGAATGTTCCGGGATTGACTCACCGGTTTGTGGGTTAATCATTTTTTCGGCATTACCATGGTCAGCAGTGATTAATAAACAATATTTTTTTTCTGAAACCAATTTAATTAAAGATTTAAGACAACCATCCAAAATCTCGATTGCCTTTATTGTAGCTTGGAAATTTCCAGTATGAGCAACCATATCAGCATTAGCATAGTTTGCAACTACTAAATCATATTTTCCTAAGTCTTTAATTATTTTGTCGGTGATTTCTTCAGCAGCCATTTCTGGATATTTATCATAGTGAGGAATAGTTGTAGAAGGGACCAGAAATTGGGTTTCTCCGGGATAAGCTGTTTCTTCTCCACCGTTGAAAAAGTAGGTAACATGGGCATATTTTTCTGTTTCGGCTAATTTTAATGTTTTTTTACCAGCCTTGCTTACAGTTTCGGTTAGATGATTTTTAATTTCAATGGGAGGAAAGGCAATTCTTACCGGCAGTTCTTTTTCATATTGGGTCATTGTTACAAAGCATAAGTTTTTAAGGGGTTTTCGGGAAAATTCTTTAAAATCGGGAAGAACAAAGGCTTTGGTGAGTTGACGAGCCCGGTCTTTGCGAAAATTAAAGAAAATTATACTGTCGTTATTTTGAATAACGCCTAAGGGGCCTTGATTTTCTTGATTTGTTATTACAATTGGTTCTATAAAAGTATCAGTTGTCTCCCGTTCATAAGAGTCTTCAATTGCTTTGATTGGATTTTTAGCTTTAATACCTTTTCCTTCGGTTAAACACTCATAGGCTTTTTTAGTTCGATTCCAGTTTTTATTTCTATCCATAGCATAATATCTGCCCATAACAGTTGCTATTTTTCCATTTTTTAATTCATTTAATTTTTTTTCAACATCTAAAAGAAATTTAGCCGCTTCTTTTGAGGGAGCATCTTCACCATCAGTAAAAACGTGTAAGAGAACTTTTTCAATATTTTCTCTTTTAGCAAGTTCGATTAATCCATAGAGATGGTCAATGTAGCTATGAACGTTTCCACTAGAAACCAATCCCATTAAATGAAGGCAGGATTTGTTTGCTTTAGCGTGCTCGATTGCTTTAATCAGGGCTGGGTTTTTGAAAAACGAGCCATCTCTTATTGCCAAGACAATTCTGGGCAGATATTGGTAAATAACCCGACCCGCTCCTAAAATAAGGTGGCCAACTTCGGAGCTACCCGCTTCACCCCAAGGTAAACCAACAGCAATACCAGAGGCCTGAAGGGATGTTGCTGGATAGAATTTTTCTATTTCATTGATGGTCGGAGTTTTTGCATGGGTAATAGCGTTTCCTGTTTGTTCTTTATTTATCCCCCAACCATCTAATATTATGAGAATAATAGGTCGCATGGAGCCCTATGAATTTACTAATCCTTACAAATATTACTAATCTATATTTGTAAAATTAGTATTAATTCGTACATTAGTAGGATGTTTCCATTTTATTGTACCAAAAATCGTAGAAAATTGACAGCCAAGATTTATTTTGTTAAGATGAGTTAGCATACACATGAAACAAACAATCAAAAACCAAAAAATAGACCCCTTAATAGCCCTTGTAATTATTGGGGTTTTGGCTATTACTGTGGTTATTTTATCAGGGGAGCTAAAAATTGAAGAGCACCAATCTCAACTTCAATTCCCACTTCAATCTCAACTTATACCTCAACCAGGGATAAATCCCTGGGAAGGCTGTAAACAGGTGGAATACGATCCGAGCATTGATTATAATTTTGTGAGCTCGCTGCCTTTTATTATTGAAGAGCCACCCGCTCAGTTTTTAGAAATAAACAAAAATCAAGAAAAAAAGATTTTTAGCTTGGGAAGATTTAAGCTCAATCTTGAGCCCAATACTTATTTACAAATACGAAAATTATGGTTATACTTTTTTAGCGAGCAATTAAGCAAGAGAGATGATAAGCTCTATGGGCTGGAAGATTCTTATCTTTCAAAAATAATACTTAAAGTGGGAGAAGAGACCAAAGAGATTAAACTTAGTAAAAGCAACGAGCATTCTTTTATAGAACTGGAAGATTGCCCCCTTGGTAATATTCGCCCAGTTAATTATGGGACAAGTTTAGAGTTTGAATTTTTATTAGAGATGGGATGCAATAATTTTACGGATAATATTTGTCTTGATAATGAAGGGAAGCCCTTAGATTATATACATAGCGCTGATTTATTAGCCCAAATTCGCCTATTTGCTGTTAGCTTCCAAGATTTTACTAAAGATATTCCTATTCTGGTTCATTTTAAGTATGAGTAATATCTGGAGGTTCAACCTCCAAAGATTCTAAAATTACAACAGAAAACGACCCTAAAAGGGTCGTTTTCTGAATCAGATTTGCGAATTTAAGAAAAAAATGATAACTTATAGAAGAAATGAGATTTAAAAAGCCCAAAAATACCGATGAAATAACTTGGACCAAGCACTCTATGGAAAAGATGCGATTTTATAACCTTTCTGAAAATCGCTTGAAAAGAGTTTTACGAAATCCTGACAGAAAAGAAGCAGGGATTGTCCCGGAAACCTTAGCAGTAATGCAGCGAACCGGAACCAAAAAACATCCTACCGAAATCTGGCTAATGTATCAAGCAATTCAGTCTAAAGTTAAAAGTTCAAAGTTAAAAGTTATAAGTGCCTGGCGGTATCCGGGAATCAGCCCAGTTGATAAAGAAATTCCAATTCCAGAAGATATCAAAAAAGCCCTTGCTTTGAATAGCGAGGGCTTTTAAAAATACTTAATTTTTTGCCTTGATTTTTTCTTTTCAGATTGTCGTTTTTTTTCTTCTAGTCGTCTTTCAATAACTGCTTTGGATGGTTTAGTTTTTTTTCGTTTCTTCTTTTTCTTTAAAGTTTGCTGGATAAGCTTCTTAAATCGCTCAACAACAATTTCTTTGTTTCGAGACTGAGACCGCTCATCATCACATTCAAGAATTAGATCGTCTTTTTTGGTAATCAAGCTTTGACGATGGGTATGTAGATATTCTCGTATTCTTTCCTTCTTTTCTTCTGTAAAAACTTTTGATTCATTAATATTCCAGCGTAGCTGAACTTTACTGGCTGTTTTATTAACCTTTTGGCCGCCCGGTCCAGAGGATCGGACATACTCAAAATCTAATTCATTCAGCAATCTATTTTCTTGTACTTTTTCCATAATTTTAATCACCTCCTTCTTTATATTCTATCACATAATCCTATTTTTTGTAATATTTATCTTGCAGAATTCCTTTGCGGGGTTTACATAAAGTTAATATTCTGGTAGATTAGAAGTATACAGTATACCCAATTTCTAAAATTTTAGACATTAGATATTTAATCATTGGGCATTGATTAGGATAATTAGAAATTTTATGTTTAGGAGAATTAAGAAAACATACTTGAATACCAATACTTTAATTATCGCCTTAGCCGTGCTGCTGGTGGTTGGTTTTAGCCTTGCTGTTTATTTTGGGGTGAAAGTTAGTAATCTAAAAAAAGAGTTTGCCGAGATTGGGCCGCGGGAAAAGTTAGAAACAATTCATTCTTATGCTGTGGTCTTGGAAAAATTTGAGCAGCTCAAGAGAGAAGAGGGGGCGAAGAATACAACAGCCGCGTTAGAAAGAGCAGTTTTGAGAACCAACAGCGGGGTTTTGAAAACTTTGTTTGATGAAATAGTTTTAGGTGGGAATTTAGAAAAAGATATGGAGTATTTTTTAGATGCAGTAATTGATGCGTTACAATTTTTTTCGAATAACAATTGATTTATGAATTATCCGTTAAGACTCTCTCCATCAACTCTTAATTTATTTATAGATTGTCCGCGCTGTTTTTGGTTGCATATAAATAAAAGAATTCATCGGCCACGAGGGATTTTTCCGTCTCTTCCATCAGGAATGGACAATGTGATTAAAATTTATTTTGATAAATATCGGAAAAAAGGAGAACTGCCACCTGAATTGCAAAACCAAGTAAAAGAAAAATTATTTCCAGACTTAAAACTTTTAAATAAATGGCGGAATTGGCGAACGGGATTAGAATATCAAGATAAGACGCTCGGAATTACTTTATTTGGCGCGCTGGATGATTGTTTAATAGATCAAGCAGCAAGCCCAGAACAAACCCGCTATATTCCTCTTGATTATAAAACCCGGGGATTTCCTCCCCGGGAAGGTGACTCTGAAAAATATTACGGCAATCAATTAAGCTGTTATGGGCTTATGCTGGAAGAAAACGGCTATCCAGTTAAAGACTTTGCTTATTTAGTTTATTATTATCCCAACGCAGTCCAAGAAAACGGTATTGTTAAATTTAATATAAAGACAATTAAGATAGATATTGACATTAACAAAGCAAGAGAATTATTAAAAGAGGCGGTTAATTTCTTGAAAGGACCAGTTCCTGAGCGCCATTCCCAATGCGAATATTGTCTTTGGAGCAATCAATAAAGGAGCTGTTTTTTTTTATTTCCTTTCCTTTCTTGTCACCCAAAACCCCATATATTTTCCTAACATCAATCGGGTTTGGGAAATTAAAGCCGGGATGGCGCCAAAAACAATCATCACTATGGGGACCAAAATCCATTGAAGAATCATCCAGATATATTTTCTACCTTTATATTTTTCCGGGCGAGAAGGCAAAAGCCGTAAAGCATAAAAAGCTGAACCTACTAAGCCAATCATAGCTAAAATCATAATTGTCCGGGTTATCCGAGGCAAGTTATAGGAAAGAACAGTCCGGTTGAACTCTTCTCCTCCTAAGAACAAAGGTAGCCAACCAAGCATAAAAATTAATAAAGAATTAGTTGCCCAGGACCAAAATGCCTCCCAATGGTGAAATAAATGATAAATTTTCTTTTTCAAGGCCATAGCCTTGTTTTTTAAACACCCAAAAGTAAAGTAAGGAACATTTTCTACTCCCCAACTCCAGCGAGTTTGTTGTTTGAAAACATTAATTAAAGTCTGGAAAAAATTATCAGCCAAATTAGCATCCATGGAAACCGGATAGTATAAAGACACATTTTGATAATTACCGTCATAAAACAGTAATGATTTCCAGAAAATACGGGAATCTTCGTTAACATTTTTAACTGGCCAAAAATCCATCTCCGCAACAGCTTTAAAACTCATTGAGTGGGAAGAAAAGGTTGACATTCTTTCTGGTCTTTCCTGCTGAATCATGTGCCAGAAAGTAGCTCCCATAGCAACCACTCGAGAAATAGCTGGAGCATCCCAAATATTATTATTATAGATAGGAACGGGTTGGAAACTGGAACGCAAAGGTTCTTTGCAGGTTAAATAATGATAAGTCAAACAGGCAAAATAATAAGGATAAACCTGGGTATCAATATCAAACGAGGAGATAATGATATTTTCGTAAGGAATTCTAAGAGGGTCAATAATTTCTTTTTTAGCAATTCGACTGGCCCAGGTTTCGTTGGAGCCCTTGCCAGCTAATTCGCCGGAGATATTCTTGGGATGAGTAGTGATCAAAAACTGGAAGAATTTATTGTTGAATTCTTTTTTGATAGCTTTGGCTATTTTTTGAGCCTGTTCTCCTACTCGTTCTTCAATAGCTAACACAACAATAAGTTTATCCAAAGGATATTTTGAATTAGCTAGGGCCTGGAAGGTTGGTCGGACGACTTCCAATCCCTCTTTATACATCGGCAAAATTATTAAATGATATACCTCCTCCCAATTTTTAGCTGGCAATTCATCTAATTTTTTCAACCAATCAATTTTTAAATTTTCTCTCATCTTTCTAAAAGAAGCCTGTTGGTAAAAAGATAAGAAAATAGTTTTTAAAAGCCAATAAACATCAAAACAGATTATAAAAATAGCAACCCAAACCGGACGTTGCCAAGATAAGAAAATTACTGCTAAGATTGTTAGCCAACTTAAGGCCCCGGGCAGAATTTCAAGCAAGCGAAAAGTGCGTCTGTCTTTGGGGTTTTTTATATCCGGCGAAAAGCCGATTTTTAGATATTCTTTCTTTTGCATCCTACTTAAAATCTTACCCCAACTTCAACAGCTCGTTTTAGGCTAATTTTAGCTTTTGGAAGGTTAATAAGGTTAATCTTTAAATAAATATTTCAGCCACTTTTCGAAATTGGAGGGCTGTTTTTCTTCGATATCCTCTGAAAACTGATTTTCTGAATCAGTTTTTTTATTTGGAGTTATTATCACTAATTTCTCTCCTTCTTTTAGAAGATTAAGTTTAAGCCGGGCTTCTTTTTCCAAAGATTCCTCTGAATTAAAATAATCCAAGAGATTGGACAGGGCTTGATTTTTTTCTTTTAAAGACTCTATTTCTTTTTTAATTCCTCCAACCTCTTTATCTATCTGGTATTTCCGATAACTTTCTTTTCCTACAACAGCAATAGTCCCAATTAAGATTAGGACAAGGAGGAAGATAACGAGAGGAGAAGATAATAATTTGTTCATACTATCCGATTAAGGGTATGAGCAAATACGCAAACATACCTAAAATTACCAGAATAACTAAAAAAAGCCAAAATATCCTTACTATTTTTATGGCTTGTTTTTGTTTCATATTTGGTTCTTATTTACTCCGCATCTTAAAAGGTGCGGGGTTTATTTTATTACACTGATAATACTGGTACTGGCTACGATTTCAAGATTGTTTATAATCTTTTCGTAAACATTGTCAGGTATCTCAATATCTACTTTATCTCCTACTTTTAAATCGTCAAAGCTTATCTCAGTCTTTTCTGGAAAAATCGGTTCAGTACTACCTTCGGGAATTTCTTCAGGAAATTTTAGTTTAAGAATTCTGGTTTCATCAGTAGTTACTATTTTAACCGTTTGCCTTAGCGGTTTTTTCATTGGATCAGTCAAAAGAATATTAACCTCTACTAAAAGAGTTCTGTCTTTAATTTCTTTGATTTCACCAGAGAGACCGTAAATTTCCTCAGTAATGGCCGGGCCTTTTTCTTCGGGTTCAACTTTTTCTTCTGCTTCTTTTACTTCTTCTACTTCTTCTACTTCTCCTTCTTTTTTGGGATTAATAAAAACAATTGCCAAAACAACTAAGGCAACTATTAAGATAATTACTATTATAATAAGAAGTTTTTTTGCCATGCGCTTAGAGGTTAATCATTGTCTAATTTTATTATACAAGATAGAGAAATAAAAACAAGAAAGGGGCGCGGACAACTGTTTTTCATTTATTATTTTATTTGCTATAATTACTACGTAATTACATTGGATTGGAAATCCAGATAATTAAAACATGAATCATAATATTAAACTCTTTATTTTATTTACTCTGTCTATCCTTGTTTCCCTTTTGTTTTTCCCCCTGAACACAGGGGCCGAAGATACTTATTGTATAGGAGATGAAGTATGGGAGGATGGTACCATGATAGAAGATTGCAATGTTCAAGATACTTGTATAGGTACAACTTTTCGCGACTTTTACTGTTTTTATGGCAGTTGTACTTATGCTGATTTGGCCTGTCATTCTTTTTGCGATTCTCCTCCTAATATTCCTACTCTAATAGCTCCTCCTCATAATACCACAATAGACTATATTCCTACTTTTAAGGTCCAGATTTCTGATTCAGACAATGATGATGTCAGGGCCCATTTCCGTATTGTCCTTTATGGCACTGGTGTTGGTAACTGGGTAGGAAGTGGAGGCATTAGTCAGTGGGGACCGGTTAATATAGGAGACTGTGCTATATACCAATGGGAAGTCTATGCCGAGGATGCCTGTGGTTTTGAAAGTAGCTGGACTGGCGAGACGATTGGTTATTGGGTAGTCAAAGTAGATAAAGGTGTTACTTACAGCCACATTTCTTATACAACTGGCACCATTGACTACACCACCTTCTGGGTTTACTTAGAAGAATCAGGTGGTTGTTTTGGAGTAGCTGAAGGAAATGTAGATATTAGTATTGATGGCGGAGCCTGGCAGGATTATTCTTCGACTATTAATGATTTCAATTATACTGGTTCAGACGGTCATTGCTACAATTTTCGCTACCAAGTCAAAAATAATAATGGCGAGTGGTCTGATTGGGATGAAGGAGGAGAGGTTTGCATTCAATTCGCTCCAGTATGCGATTGCACCTCAGGACCCTGTTGTAGTAATCTTTGTAATTTTGATGATTCATCCGCTATTTGCCAAGCAGAAGCAGAAACTGAATACCAATGTTCTGGTACAGGCTGCGGAGATGATTACCAAAAAAGAACCAGAGATAAATATTGTTCAGGCAGTGACGCAGGCTGTACTGGTAGTCTCGGTTCTTGGTCGGGTTGGACAACAGAACAAGATTGTGCTGATTCACAACTTTGTTCTGTTATTTCTCCTTATTGTCGAGATGACCCAAGCTGCGCGCCTCTTCCCACAATCAGTTCTATAAACCCGATTAGCGGTCCAACAGCAGGCGGAACAGCAGTAACCATTTATGGTACAAACTTTGACCTTAATCTTAATAATGTTACCTTTGGCGGAACACCTGCTACTGTCAACACGATTAGTTCTACTGAAATTGAAGTCACCACCCCTGAGCATACAGCAGGTGCTGTGAATGTGGTGGTTACCAACCCAGATGGCCAGAGCTACACTCTGCCTAGTGGCTATACCTATGTTG
>JAUWHN010000041.1 GCA_030605865.1 Candidatus Portnoyibacteriota bacterium | reverse complement strand
TCAACCTTACTCGGCGCATCCATCATTAAATCTCGGCCGTCCCCGGTTTTTGGAAAAGCCATTACTTCGCGAATACTCTTTTCATTTTGAAGAATCATAACTAATCTATCAATTCCCAAAGCAATTCCACCGTGAGGTGGGGCACCATATTCAAAAGCCTTTAATAGGTGACCAAATTTTTCCTTGATTTCTTTCTCGTTTAATCCAATTAGCTTAAATATTTTCTTTTGAATATCCGGATTGTGATTTCTGATACTTCCTCCGGCGATTTCATGGCCGTTTAAAACTAAATCATGCTGCCAGGATTTTACTTTTGAGGGTTCTTTTTCTAAAAACTTCAAACTTTCTTCTTTTGGGGCAGTGAAAATATGATGCATTGGATCCCAGCGTTTTTCATCTTTATCCCACTCAAATAAAGGCCAGTCAATAATCCAGACAAAACATGCTTCATTAGGGTCTTTTTTATTTTTTCTTAAATCAGGTTTATCAGTTTTATATTTTTTCATTGTTTGTTCATAAGTTAAAACCTTAAAGGGTCTAAAAGTTAATTTTTTGCCTGCCAATTTTGCCACCTCTATCATTAATCCTTCAATAAGGTCTAAAATATCTTTCTGACTAGAAAATGACATTTCTAAATCAAGCTGGGTAAATTCAGGCTGCCTGTCTCCTCTTAAATCTTCATCTCTAAAACAACGGGCAATCTGAAAATATTTTTCAAGGCCAGCTATCATTAAAAGCTGTTTTAGTTGTTGGGGAGCCTGGGGAAGAGCATAAAATTCTCCTTGGTGCATTCGGGAAGGGACTAAAAAGTCCCGAGCGCCCTCAGGGGTAGATTTAGTTAAAATCGGCGTTTCTATTTCCAAAAATCCTTTTTTGTCTAAGAAGTCTCTTATAAGTTTTACAACCTTATGCCGAAAAATAATATTGTTTTTCATTCTTTCTCGTCGTAAATCCAAATAGCGATATTCCAATCTTTTTTCTTCGCTGGCTTTTTTATCCCCCGATATTTCAAAAGGCGACACCTTTGATTTATTGAGTATTTCTAATTTTTCTGCCAAAACTTCAACCTTACCAGTCTCTAACTTGGGATTTATCATTCCCTTTGGCCTTTTGTTAATAGTCCCCTCAATCCCAATCACCCACTCCGGCCTTAATGTATCAGCGAGTTTATATAAATTTTTATTTTTTGGAACAAAAACGACCTGAACTAAGCCAGACCTGTCTCTTAAATCAATAAAAATAATCTTCCCGTGGTCTCTTCGGGAATGTACCCACCCAGCCACTTTTATTTTCTTTCCCACGTATTTAGTTGTTTCAATAGTTGGTACTCTGTTCATATTGGTTATTTAATCCTCATTATTTTATACTTTATTTTTCCTTTTGGTGTTTGGACTTGGATTTCGTCTCCTTGTTTTTGGCCCAAAAAAGCCTGGCCCAAAGGAGATTCATTGGAAATTTTTCCCTCTATAGGATTGGCATCTTCAGAACCAATAATAGTAAACTTAAACTTTTTGCCTTTTTTGTCTTTAACAACTATTTGGGAACCTATTTGGACAGCATCTTTTTTTCGTTTTCTGGGAACAACAACTGCATTATTTATCAAATTTTCTAATTCCATAATCCGTCCTTCATTGAAGGCTTGGGCTTCTTTGGCTTCTGCATATTCAGCATTTTCCGTAACATCCCCTTGAGTTTGAGCTTCTTGGATGCGTTCGGCTATTTGCTGACGCAGAACTGTTTTGTGTTTTTCAAGTTCTTTTTTTAGTTCTCTAAGTTTTTGAGAGCTGATATATTTCATATTTTAGCTAATCTGACTAAATTGCTAAGCAGCATCGCCACTGTCATTGGACCGACTCCGCCAATGGGCGGAGTAATATATTTGGCTTTTTTCTTAACCCTTTCGAAATCTACATCATTGTCTCCTGCATCAATTACTACTGTTTCTCTTTTTATCATATCTTTTTTAATTAAGCAAGGGCAACCCGTAGCTGAAACTAAAATATCTGCTTTTAAAGTTTTGGATTTCAGATTTTTAGTATCTCTATCACAAATTATTAAATCAGCACCAGCTTTTTTCATTGTTTTTGCTAATGGTTTTCCCACTAATCTTCCTTCACCGATTATAGCTATTTTTTTATCTTTTACTTTTATACCATATTCCTGGATTAATTTCATTATACCAGAAACAGTTGGTGGTTCAACAAGGAAGTTATCCACAGACAAAGCGTCGGGGTCTTTTTTGGGAGGTATTAGGTTTATGATTTTATCAGTGTCAATATGAGGAGGCAAAGGAAGTTGGATAATTATGCCAGTAATAAATTCGTCATTAATATTTTTTTCAACTTCTTTAATAAGACTCTGGTTGCTAATTTTTGAATCAAATTTATAAAGCCCAAATCCTATTCCGATTTTTTCAGCTGCTTTTTGTTTTTGTTTAACAAAATTCAAAGAAGCAGGGTCTTCGCCAACTAAAACTACTGCCAATTTTATTGGCGGTAATTTTTTCACCTCTTCTTTCAGTCTTTCTAATATTCTATCTGCTAATTTTTTACCGTTAAGGATGACTGTCATTTATTTTTAGCGACTAAAATACCATCTTAAAACCTCTTTAGCAATCGGTACTGCAACCGCGCTCCCCTCTCCCCCATTCTCTATCAAAATCGTTAACACAATTTCAGGATTTTCATATGGCGCAAAAGCGGTAAACCAAGCATGCGGAGCTTTATTTCCCGGTGCCTGAGCTGTTCCGGTTTTTCCAGCAACTTTAATTGGCAAATCATAAAGGTATTTAGCCGATCCATAAATTATCGCCTCCCTCATTCCTTTCTTAACTATATCAAATATTTCTTTTTCTACAGCAATATCTTTTATTATTTGAGGGGCGACGAGATCTTCATCAATTTTATCAATTATTTGGGGCTTGAATAAAGTGCCGTCATTGGTAATTATGGCTGTAGCCAAAGCTATTTGAAGGGGGGTGGCCATTATATCACCTTGGCCAATGGAAACATTATAAGTATCTCCAATATACCAATCTTCGTCCCTGTTTTCGCGTTTCCAGCTTTCATTAGGAACCAAGCCTTTGGCTTCTCCGGGTAAATCAATCCCTAAAATTTTTCCTAAGCCAAATCGTTTTAAATAATAGCTAATTTTTTCAATACCCAGACCCTTAATTTTTCCGTAACCGCCACCTACGGTGTAAAAATAAACATTACAAGATTCAGCGATTGCCTTGACTATATTAGTTAGCCCGTGAACTTTCCAATCCTTAAAGGTGTAAAAAATCTTTGGATAATATTTATTTTGAATAGTAAGGCTACCAAAACAATTGATAACTTTATTTGGTTCAACAATTTTTTCTTTAAGCGTTGCTATTGCTATCAAGGGTTTAATGGTTGAACCCGGCGGATAAGTTCCAGTAATTACTCTGTTAAAAAGTGGTTTAGAAGGATTTTGCTTAATTTTTTCAAATTCTTCTTTAGAAAGTTCCTGGATGAATTTATTATTATCAAAATCAGGGAAACTTACTAAAGCTAAAATTTTTCCAGTATTGGGATTTAGAACAATTCCAGCGGCCCTGTTAGTTCTTAAACCCCAGAGCATTTGTTTTATTTCATTATATAATTTTTTCTGAAGCTCGTTGTCAATGGAAAGGAATATATCTTTTCCAGTCTGGGGGGCTTGACGAGTAAAAATATTTTTAATTTCTCCAAAAGAGTCAACCTCAACTAATTTTTCACCGTAAGAACCTCGAAGAAAATTTTCATAATACAGTTCTAAGCCGGTTTTCCCTATGTAATCATCTATAAGGTAATCAGGGTGTTCTTCGTATTCTTCTGGACTGATTTTCCCTAAATAACCAAGAATATGAGAAAAATAAGGGCCATCGATATAATTTCTCTGACTGGCAATTTCAACTGATATAGCTGGATTCTGGGAAAATTTACTTTCTAAAATTAGGGCAGTTTCTTTAGAGATGTCTTCGGCTACACTAATGGGAATAGAAAGGCCAGCATTTTCTTTAATTGGACTTTCGATTTCATCTCTGGGTTTTTCCAGAATTTCAGCTAAGTAATCTAAGGTTTCGTCTAGGTTATCTTTTTGTTTTAAGAAATCAGCCGGAACAATTATTAAATCAAATCTTGGTTCATTAGAAACCAGGGGGTTGCCATCTTTGTCATAAATAATTCCCCGGAGAGCTTTGATTGGATAGGAACGAAGTCTGTTCTCTTCAGCTAAACTTCTCCAATGTTCCCCTTTTACAATTTGTAAATCAATTGTTTTGATGAATAAAATTAAGAGAAAAACAACAATTAAAAAGTAAATAAGATAAACTCTTCCTTTCTTAATGGGAAATTCCATTTTTTCTCGCTCACTTTCCGGCGATTTCTTTAACTTCTCGGAGTCCAAAAAAATCTCCTCGGCCTCAATAGACTCCTTTGAGAGTCGTTTGACTTTATATTTCCCAAAGCGAGGTTGACTTTTTTTCATTTGATTCGTGATTTTATCAAATAAAATAGCGGAACTAAAACAACTAAGTTGTAAATTATTTGAGAAATTAACTGGCTAAAGGTGAATTGGAAACTAATGCCAACGATTAGCAAGACGAAGATTATAAATAATTTATAAATCAACGTTCCTCCTATTCCGATTAATATCACCGAGAAAATACTGGTTTTTTTAAAGATATTTTGACTAAAAAAATAAGCCAAATAGCTAACCAACAATAGGCTTAAAATTGAAGTTCCAAGGGGATTATTAAAAGAATAAACATCTAAAAGAAATCCTCCAAAAAGCACCCAAACTAAATTTTTTTTAGAGCCTTTTAGAATGCTTAGAATCAAGACCAGGATTAGTATCAAATTTGGGAAAGCATTACAAATCTTTAAATAAGGATAGAGCGAGGATTGGAGAATAACCAGTAAAAAAATTATTATTATGGATAGTAAAAGTTTCATTTTTGTTTTTTAATAACAAACACTCGTTCCAACTTATCCATATCTATAGCAGGCTCGACCAAGATTTTCTGAAACATCTCATTTTCTGGTGATTCTACCTGTGAAATTTTGCCAATCAAAAGTCCTCTGGGAAAGACTCCTCCAATACCCGAAGTAACAACAATCCAGTCTTCTTCTACTTTTATGTCTCTGGAAACTAAATCCATAAAGAGAATATTTGTTTTTATGCCCTGGACTAAGCCTTCTGTTCGAGATTTCTGAATCAAGGCGGGAATTTTACTATTAGGGCTATTAATTAAAAGAACTTTGGAAAAATCATCAAAAACTTCAATTACTTTTCCTATTAAGATATTTTCAAAAACAATTATGGGCATATTTTTTTCAATGTCAGCTAACCTTCCCTTATCTATCAGAATATATTTTTCCAAGCCCTGAAAATCTCGGCCTATAACATTCGTTAAGTCAATTTGATATCTTTGATAAACAGGCAAATCAAGATAAGAGCGCAAAAGTTCATTTTCTTTTTCAATTTCTTTGAGTTCAACTTTTTGAGCCATTAGTTCTTTAATTTTTTCTTCTAATTCTATATTTTCTTTAGAAATTTCTCTTAGAGACTTTAAAAATTCCCAACTGTTTTTAGTTTGTTTGACGAATTGATCAAAAGTTCCCTGGATTGGACTGGAAACTGAATAAAAAAAGTTTTTTATTGGGGAAAGTACACTGGGAAGATTTAAAAAAATAAGCCCTATTATTATGACTAGAGCTAATAAAAAAGATTTAGTTTTAGGAACTCCGTTCATTTCTTGTTAAATGTTAATTGTTACTTCGGTACTTCCCCATAATCCAACGGTACCAATATCTCTTTTAATTTTTCTACATCTTCTAAAATAATTCCGGTTCCTCGGGCAACTGTTGTTAATGGGTCCTCCTCAACTTTTATCGGCATTTTTGTTTCTTCTTCTAATAACTTATCAAATTTCCTAAGCAAACTTCCTCCACCAACCATAATAAGTCCTCTGTTCATAATATCAGCTACCAATTCCGGTGGTGTATTTTCTATTGTTTCTTTAACTGCCTCGACAATCATTTTAACCGATCGAGACATGGCTTTACGGATTTGGTTGTCGTTAACTAATATCTCTTTAGGAAGACCCGTAACCAAATCACGACCCCTCATCGGTGCCTCCAATGATTCGTCTAATTCATAAGCTGACCCAACGGCAAATTTTATGTCCTCGGCTGTTTTTTCTCCCAAAACCAATTTAAATTCATCCCGGGCAAAATTTATTATGTCTTCGTTTAATTTATCGCCGGCAATCCTTAAAGTTCTGCTTGCCACAATTCCTCCTAAGGATATAACCGCAATATCTGCGGTTCCGCCACCAATATCAACAATCATATTTCCCAATGCTTCTTGAACCGGAAGTCGGGATCCGATGGCTGCTGCCATTGCCTCCTCAACCAAATAAACCTCTCTTGCCCCGGCATTCATAGTTGCATCCTGAACAGCCTTTTTCTCCACCTCGGTAATTCCAGAAGGAATACCTATTACTACTCTAGGTC
>JAUWHN010000049.1 GCA_030605865.1 Candidatus Portnoyibacteriota bacterium | reverse complement strand
CCATTGAGTCCAAAAACGATATTTTTGTAAAGATAGTAATTTTTGCTGCGAGTCTCCCCAATAAATAACTATAACACTTTGATAATTATTATAATTTATATCTTCATCGGCTTCATTTATCGCATCCCACACAAATTGTTCTGTTCTGTCTTTATCCTTTAACTTTATTTCTTTGCCATTTCCATCCAAACCAAGATTTATTTCCTGAACTTGCGAAAAATCTTTCCCATAATATTCTTGTGTTTCAGGTAATTTATAATTCACCCCCTCATTATCAAAAATTTCAAAATCTAAATTAAACACCCCTCCATCACAAGTTTCTGTGACTGAATCCCATTTTCCAAATGAATTCTCACAATAATAATCTTTAACCTGATCTTTAATGTCTTCAAAATATTCTTTATTATGTGAAGGATCAAATGATTTATCACTGGGTTCAGCCAAAATAACAGCTATATCATAAGTTGGCGCTGGGGGCACCTCCCACCCACTCTCTTCCATAAACGGATATCTGTCTGCTACCCCCCAAAAAGTATAAGGCGTATCCCCAATCCCATCGGTTCCTGGCTGATCTTGATTAGGACCACTGTATAAATCTACTCCAGTATAATCCGACCAATAGTTCCCTCCGTGTACCAATGGATTAAAATCTGGAGGATAGCCGTTGTCAAAAAGATTGCCAGGTCCGATACGATAAGTAATTAGCTGGCTATCATTATCTATGAAGTTATTATGATATATTTTGTTGTTGGTGGTGCCTGGGTCAAAAAAACGAACTCCGGTCGAATTGTCTAAAATATTATTGTTTACAAGGATGTTGCCACTGGAAGAATAAGCATCAACCCCGTACCGATTATTCGTGATAGTATTGCCATTGAAAGTATTGTTATCGGATAAATGGAGGTCAATTCCGTGAAAGTTTGAGTTGATATTATTATCATTTAATATGTTACCATCAGAGAAGTGATTAAACCAAATTCCATTACCTGTATTCAAGTTAGTAGTATTAGCAAGAAGTGTATTATTGTTCGAACGACGAAGGATGACTCCTGAGTGTTTATTTGAGTTAGCAATGTTGTTATTGAGAATATTATTATTGGAAAAATTGAGATGTATACCAACATAGTTCTCTGAGGCGTTAACATTTTCTATCTTCGAATTCCGGGTTTTCCAGAAGAAAACGCCCCAACCATTCTTGGTTAATATCAAATCTCTTATAGTCACATTATTACAAAAAATACAGTAGAATACACCGGCGCTTGTTGAGCTGTCATAAACTTTATCAGCAGCATTTTTTATATAATAAATGGGTTTGCCATCTACGGTGTTGCTTGTGTCTATACTATTGTCGAAGTAAGAATCAAAAGTTCCATCAAGAAAAAAGTTGCGTTGGTTATCAAACATTTTATTATTTGTAAGGATGCTATAAGCAGAATCAAAAAGGTATATTCCGGTGCCATTGTTCGATGAAGTGTTATTATTCAAAATATTATTACCAGAATCACCGTGGAGAGCAATTCCATAAGTATTATTTAAGACAGTGTTATCATTTAGAGCATTATTATCAGAAGCACCAAGGTTAATCCCAAAATAATTGGAGCTTACGAGATTGCTATTCAAAATATTATTAGAGGATATATAAAGATAAATACCTCTGGAAAAGTTTTTTACTACACAATTTTTAATAGTCGTGTCCGTTTTTCTGTATAAATAAATTCCATAACCAGAACCAAATCCCCCTATACTATGTTCGTCACAATCTAGGGTAATATTACTTGCTCTTATTTCTACATTCTCTGTTAGCCCTTGAGTTAAAGTACAGGTTGAGGTAGGCTCATCCCAGTCTCCGTAAAGACTGCATTCTCCAGGTAAAAATATTGTATTACTGTACTCTGGTTGGAACCAGATGTGCTGAGTTTGAGTTATGTCCTGGGTCCAGCTATAACTTCCGCTCTCGTCAGCAATAAATTCAACTCTATTTTTATAACTATTTTCAAATTTATAATAGGTTTTATTCGGCTCCAAATTACTAATAGTCAAAGTAGCAGGATCGACAGCTGAAGCAGTGGACTTAGCCGACTCTAAAGGTTGAATATGAAGGCTTATTGTTTTGGGTACGGATTCTAATACTACAGTTATTTCTTCGCTACTTTGAAGAGAAACATTAAGATATTCACTGTCTGTTATTTCAAAAGAGGTACTAGTTCCTTCTGTTCGCCCTGGGATTGACGGAGATAATAGTGGGTCGTTAATATCCTCAGCCAAAGCTGGTGCTGTGATTAAAAAAAATAATCCTAAACTCAAGAAAATAATTGTTGCTGGTTTGATGTGGCTTATCATAAAATTACGGCAAAAACGCTCTGAACCACCCTTTTATTTTATTAATTGTAGTCGAAGCTGAGGAAATCTCTGATAAAATTGATTTCTGATTGATGCCCTTTCTCATTTTAAGCCCCCAAAGAACCAGTCCAGTAGCTGTAGCAAAGGCCGGATCATCTATTCCTTCCATGATGCCCTCTACCTCAGAAGGAATCCCTATTTCTGCTGGCAAGCCAAGCTCCTGCTTAGCAAGATCTACTATATTTGGCAACAAAGAACCCCCGCCTACTAAAATAACTCCGGCTGGTAAAAGTTTTTGCTTGCCAATCTTTTTTAATTCTCTATTAACTAAATCAAAAATCTCACAAACCCTTGCTTCAATTATTTTAGCAACTTCTCGTCTATCAATCTCTCCCTCTTCATTTTCATCTAATTCAGACAAATTTATAGTTTCTTTCTTTTTAATTTCAGAAGGTAATGCTACTCCATATTGAAGTTTTACTCGCTCGGCTAAATCAATGGTTGTCCTCAGCCCTATGGCAATATCATTGGTTATATGAGAAGACCCGACAGGCAGAATGTGGGCGTGAAGTAATTTTCCCTCTTCATAAACTACCATTGATGCTGTGCCGCCGCCTAAGTCTAAAACTAAAACTCCAAGTTCTTTTTGACGCTTAGAAAGCACTGATTGGGAAGCAGCTAAAACATTTAAAGCCAAGCCATCAATTTTAATCCCTAAACCAGAAACACATTTTGTTAAATTCTTAATATGGGGAGCTAAGCCATCAATAATTATAGTATCTACTTCGAGTCTGGCTCCGGTCATGCCTAAAGGATCTTGAATATCTTCTTCATTATCAAGTTTGAAGGTTTTTGGAATAACATGAATAATCTCTCGGTTTGGAGGAAGAGAAATAGCTGAAGCAGAATCTATAACTCTTGAAATATCTTCCTCGGAAACCTCCTGGTCAGCCCGGGAAACTGCTACTAAACCCTTATTCTCTCTTACGCTAATATGATTTCCTCCAATGCTTAGATAAATATGATCAATAGGAAAACCGCTGCTTAAGCTCGCTTGCTCAACTGCCTTTTTAATGCTTTCAGTAACTTCATCAATATCAACAACTACCCCTTTCCGCATTCCGCTGGATGGAGCTTCGCCTACTCCAATTATCTTGGGCTTTTCTTCACCTTCCTTATACGAAGCAACCACCACCCTTGTATTGCTGGTCCCTATATCCAGACCAGTTGTGATATTACCTTTTGCCATGTCATCAGCGAATAACGAATCCTGTTTCGAATTTACGAACTCGTAAATTCGTAATAGATTAGTTATTGGTTGATAATCCTTCCAACTATCTTTCTCTGTATATCCATCATTTTCTTATACTCTTTTGATATCTCATCGGTATAGCCTGCAAGATGAAGGATCCCGTGGATTAACAAAGTTGCTAATTCTTGTTCAAAAGAATGACCCAGGCGCTTAGCTTGTTTCTTGGCTTGCGGCAAACAAATAAAGAGCTCTCCGTAATCAAAAGCTAAAACATCAGTCACTCGATTTTTCCCGCGATATTTCTTATTCAAATTCCTCATCCGCGCCTCCCCAATAATCACCAAACTAATTTCAGTCTTTTCTTCAAAATTTAAAAAATTCAGGGTTTTTATTGCAACTTTCTCTAAAAACTTCTTATCAACTTTACTCTTGGTCAAATTATTTATTTCTAACTTCATAATCACTCATTACTCGTCTCTCAGCAACTCGTTGACTACTTTACTCACCGCTCCTCCTTCAGCCTTTCCTTTTAATCTCGGCATTAGGGCGCCCATAACTTTGCCTGTATCCTGAAGGCCAACAGCGCCGACTTCCTCAATAACTTTCTTGACCTCTTCTTTTACTCGTTCCTCATCCATCTGCTCGGGTAAATATTTCTTTAAAATTTCCAGTTCTTTTTCTTCTTTTTCTACCAAATCTTGCCTTTCGCCTTTTTTGAATTCTTCAATAGCATCTTTTCTCTTTTTTGCTTCACTCATAACAACCCCCACTGCTTCTTCTTTAATCAACTTACTTTCTTTCTCTAATTTCTCTAATTTTTCCTTGTCCGCCGAAGCTTCAGCGAAGGCGGATTCTTTACTTAACCTTGTCCTTTTCTCAATCTCTTTATTTTTAATAGCTGCATTTATCCCTCGCAATACTAAAAGCACCAGCTCATCTTTCTCTTGTTGAGCTTTTTTTAAATCATTATTTATTTTTTCTCGTAAAGACATATTATCTTAACAATCCCAACTTATCCTTCTTTGCCCTCTCTTTCTTAGCCTTCTCCCGATAAAGAGCATCCTTTTTGCGCAAGCTCCTGCTTCTTTTTCTTTTTTGAAACCGTGCTTTTCGGGCAGATAACAAAACACCGCTCAACTGCACTTTTCGAGTAAAGCGTCTTAACATCGCACTGGTGCTTTCCCTTGGTTTTTTCCTTACTTCAACACTCATATTATTTCCACCCGCCTATTAAATGCAAGTGTAGGTGGTCAACTATTTGCCCGCCTTTCCGGCCAACATGGAAAGTAAGTTTATAACCATCGTCAACCCCCTGTTCTTTGGCTATTTTTTTAGCTAATAAAAATAAATCTCCTATAAGTTCTTTATGTTTTTCTTCTAAATGATTAACTGAAACAACGTGGGTTTTCGGCAGCAATAAAAGATGAGTCGGGGCTAATGGCTTAATATCTTTAAAAACGATAAATTTATCGTTTTCGTAAACAATATTAGCGGCTTGTTCTTTATTGATAATGTTACAAAATATGCACTGCATGCTACTTTTTGAGTCTTTTCTTCACCCCACTCACTACTCTCTCAATTGATACTGTTTCTTGGACTCCTGATTTCATATCTCTTATAATAATATTATTCTCTAAGGCTTCTTTTTGACCAAGAATCAGGGCAATCTTTGCGCCCGATTTATCAGCAGCCTTAAGTTGAGATTTTATACTGGTTTTACTAAGGGTTTCGGCCACTTTAAGCCCCTTATTCCGCAACTCTTCAAATAATTTAAGGCTTCTTTTTCTTCCTAATTCACCCAAATGAACTAAAAATATTCGCGGAGGGACTTCTCTGGGAATTTTTATATCCTGAGACTTTAAAACAGAAATTATTCTTTCTATTCCAGCTGCCACACCAACTGCTGGTGTTGGCTTGCCGCCCAAAAGCTCAATTAATCTATCATAACGACCCCCTCCTGCTAATTCGAGCAAACTATCATCTTCCAGCCTAAACTCAAACACTGTTCTGGTATAATAATCTAATCCTCTAACTAAATAAGGATTAAGAAGATAGGGAATATCTAATTCATCTAATGTTTCTAAAACTTCTTTAAAATGATTATGACATTCCTCGCATAAATAATCAATCACCTGAGGAGCATTATTAGCTAATTGTCGGCATTTTTCTTCCTTGCAATCAAGAAGGCGAAGAGGATTTAATTTAAGGCGTTCTCGACAATGACGACAAAGCTTTCTTCTTTGCTTTCGGTAATAATCAATTAAAAGTTTTTTATAATCAGATCGACAATCAGAACAACCTATGCTGTTAACTTGAATATTAAATCCCTTAATGCCTAATTTTTTAAAAATAAGGGTAACGAGCTGAATAAGCAAGACATCATTGATTGGACTTGCTTCTCCGATTATTTCTAAATTAAACTGATGAAACTGACGAAAACGACCGGCCTGAGGCTTTTCATGGCGAAAAATAGGGCCAATAGAATACAGTTTTACTGGCTGGGGCCAGCTTTTCATTCCGTGCTCAATATAGGCCCTGACTATAGATGGGGTAAATTCCGGGCGAAGGACAAAATAATCCCCTCCTTTAGTTTTAAAAGTATACATTTCCTTTTGAATAACATCAGTAGTTGCTCCGGTTCCTTTTTCAAATAATTGAACATCTTCAAAAATAGGAGTATTAATAGGCAAAAACCCATAGGCGGAAACCAATTGTTTTGTCACCCCGCTAACTCTTTCGTAATAATTCTGCTCATTGGGTAAAATGTCAAAAGTCCCTTTGGGAACCTGAAATTTTACCTTCCTTCCAGTCTGCCGCGAGGCAGGCCTTTGGCGGCCCGCCTGTGGCGAGGCTCGCCTTTGGCGGCCCGCCTTGCCGCCCGCTTTGCCCGCCTTGCCGCCCGCTTTGCCGCGAGGTGAGCGAGGCAGGCGAGTCATTGTTTTTTTCTTTGGTCTAGACATAATTAATCCAGTACTATTCCTATTCGGTCAAAAGGCCAAGCTCTTAGCCAGGCCCTACCGACAATATATTTACGGGGAAGGAGTCCCCACTTTCGAGAATCAGAGGAAGCCTTACGATTATCTCCCAAAACAAAATAGTCATCTTCGCTAAGACTTATTTCTAAATTACCAGAGGTAAATTCGTTCCCCTCTGATAAATATGACTCATCCAGAATGAATCCAGCTGGATTTTCCTTATTAAAAATAGTTACTTCTCCATCTTCAATTTTAATAATCTCATTAGGTAAAGCAACTACTCTTTTGATATAATACTGGGAAGGATATTTGGGGTACTTGAATACTACTACATCTCCTCGCTCGGGTTCATGAAGCCGATAACTAATCTCATCAATAATCAAATATTCACCGTTTTCAAAATTTGGTTCCATTGAAGCGCCTCTAACAAAAAAAGGTTGGAATAAAAAATAACGAATGGGAATAATAATGGCCAAAGAAATAATAATTATCTTTGCTGTTTCCCATATAAAACTTAAAACATACTGCCAGGATTTGACCTTGGGTTGTTTTCCTTCCATAATTCAATTATACTACAAAAATTTTCTGATTACAATACAAGATGATATAATAAAAACATGAATAAAGTTTATTTAATTATAATAAATATATTAATCCTGGCGAATATACTTCTAATCTCTTCTGTAGTATTCACGAAAAAAAGGATGATTATAATTGAGAATCCTTCAAATTCTCCTGCGTATTATCAGCTGCAGGTTGGTCAAAATTCAGCCACCACCTCTTTCAATTTTCAGGCCTCTATAGGTCCCAGCGAGGAAAAACAAACTAGCTCCCTTTCCCCAGTTTCTCAACCTACCTCACCTTCGTCGCCACTAACATTAGTTAGGGGCAAAAGGATAAACCCTTCACCTTTAGCTAAAGGTGATAGGGTAAATACCATCTTTTTGGGTATCCCCGGAAAAGGCAATAATGCCCCTAATTTAACTGACACATTAATGGTAATGAGTATTGATGAAAAAACCAAAGAGGGATTTCTGTTGTCCATACCTCGTGATCTTTTGATTACCATACCAAAGACAAAATTCTATACCAAAATCAATGCACTCTATCAAAGAAATGGTATAGATTCTGTCCAAGCTATTCTTAGTGAAATTACCGGTTTAAACTTTGATTATAATGTCGTCATTGACTTAGGAGGAGTTAAAAAAATAATTGATCAAGTTAATGGAATTGATGTGCTGGTAGAAAAAAACATTTATGACCCTCTTTTCCCCGGTCCAAATAATTCTTATCAGCTCTTTGCTCTTAAAGCTGGCTGGCAGCACTTGGATGGTGAAACTGCTCTAAAATATATCCGAACTCGCCACGACCCTACGGGCGATTTTGCCCGTATGCGTCGCCAACAACAAGTCTTAACCGCTCTTCAAGAAAAAATTTCTTCGCTTCATCCTGTTTGGAACTTGGGCGTGGTTCTAAGTATTTGGCAAACTCTTATTACTCATTTTAAAACCAATCTATCGCTGGAAAATATAAAAAACTTCTGGGAAATAACTAAAGAAATTGACCTTGAAAAAATTGAATTTAAAGTACTTGACCCAACAACCGGACTTTTGGTTCCCGGACATACGATTCTTGGCAATCAAAGAGCATATATTTTGAGGCCAAAAGCAGGACTTAACAATTATTCAGAGATTAAAAACTTTATTAAAAAACTTTATTAAAACCTTAGTTCAATGATTTTAATTGTCGGACTTGGAAATCCAGGAAAAAAATACAAAAAAACCCGACATAATGTTGGGTGGAGGGTTATTGATGTCTTGAAAAAATCCCTTGACTCTGCTCGAGACAAGGACATTATTTTACTGAAGCCACAGACATATATGAATAAATCCGGCAAAGAAGTAAAATCACTAATTACTAAATACAAAATACCAATTTCTAATCTATGGGTAATCCATGACGATATAGACTTGTTGCTGGGAACTATTCGAGTCAGTAAAAATATCGGTTCAGCTGGCCACAAGGGGGTTCAATCAATTATTGATGAATTAAGAACAAAAAACTTCACAAGAATCAGGATTGGAATCCTACCCAAGACCGGAAAACCAAAAAATGTTGAGAAGTTTGTATTAGAAAAATTTACTAAAGAAGAAAAAAAGATTGTTAAAAAAGTTTCCATCCCCTGTCCTACCCACGAGCGTCAGATTTTTTTACAAGAGTAAAAGAACCTGAGATCCCAATTTCCTGCCGTAGCAGGAAACCGAGACCCCCGATTCCCTGACATAAAGCCAGAGAATTCAGGACATTTCGGCTACTCGTCGATGTCAGGAGGGATCACTCGAGTTTCACCACTCGCAAGGTAGGACAGGAGATGGAACCTTAACATTAGATTATAACAAATTTTAAAAACAATGTCAAGTAAAATGACACTGTTTTTAACATTTTAACTAAAAATCTATTTTTCTTTTGGCTTTTCTTCCTTTTTCGCCTCTTCGGACTCCTCTTCTTTCTTTTCTGGCTCTTCGACTTTTGCTTCTTCTTTAACTTCTTTCACCTCTTCTTTAATCTCTTCTTTTGACTCTTCCTTGGGTTTTTCAGTCGGCTTTTCTTCTGGCTTAGCCTCCTCTTTCTTAATTTCTTCAGGTTTTGTTTCCTTTTCTACTTTTTCCTCCACTTTTTCTTTCTTCTTTGGCCTCCAAGCTTTAAGTTTCGGCTCTTTTAAAATCCCTTCGTTAACCAATAAATTATGGACTGTTGGTGAAAGTTGGGCTCCCTTTGAAAGCCAATGCTCTATCCTTTCTTTCTTAAAGCTTTTTTCTTTCTTTCGGGGATTATAGAATCCTAAAATCTCTTGAAATTTTCCTTGAGGAGGAGCAGTATGTTCAGCCAAAACCACCCGATAACTCGGGGCATTTTTTTTGCCAACGCGTTGTAATCTTATTTTTAACATGTTATTTACATATTACCTAAATTCCAAAAAAAGTCAACTACTTTCAACTACTTCTCCAATTTCAACGAAAGAAGACGGGATACTCCATCTTCGCCCATTGTTATACCGTAAAGAACATCGGCCTGGTTCATGGTTTCCCGGTTGTGGGTAACAACAATAAATTGAGTATTTTTGCTAAATTCTCTTAAAAGCTTGGCAAAGCGCTGGGAATTACTGTCGTCCAAAGTAGCATCTACTTCATCTAAAACTAAAAACGGGGGAGGATTAACACCAACTATAGCAAAAAGCAGAGCAATTGAAGTAAGGGCTTTTTCGCCCCCGGAAAACATTCTTAAATCTTTAATCTTCTTCCCTGGCAAAGTCGCTTTTATCTCAATCCCTTTTTTAATCACCTCTTTCTCTGCTTCTTCTGTTTCTAAACTATCTTCCTCGTCTAAATCTCCTTTATCTTCTTTATTAGAAATTAGCCCGCCTTGCCGCCCGCTTCGCCCGCCTTGCCGCGAGGCAGGCCGAATCGAGGCGAGCGAGGCAGGAAATTGAGAATTAGAAATTTGTTTCAAATATCCCCTTCCTCCTCCAAACAACAATCTTAAATATTTATTAAAGTTATCATTTATTACTTGAAAGTTTTTTTCGAACTGTCCCCTAATTTTATTGGTTAATTCCTTAATCAAATCCTCTAAATTTTGTTTTGCTTTTTCCAAGTCTTCAAGTTTTTTAGTAAGCTTTTGATAGCGCTCTTTTGTTTCTTCATATTCTCTTAAAGTAATCTCATCAACGTTGCCAATCTCCTCTATTTTATACCTTAAATGACTAATTTGCTCCTCTAATTGTTCGGGTAATTCATTGGGCTTCTCTATGTTTTGAGTAGTCTTGATGCTGTCATAATCCATTCCTGCCCTGGTTATGTCCTGTTTTAAATCCTTAAAATTATTTTCCAATTGATTATTTAACCATGTTATTTCTCTTGCTCGAGATTCTAAATCAGTCAAATTATCTTTTTTCTTTCTCAAGTTTCTCTCCAACTCAAAAAATCTTTCCTGGCCCAGTTTTCTTTGGCCGCTTCGCAAAATTGCCTTCTGAACTTCATATTGCTTGTCAATTTCTTCCAGCAGCCTTTCTAATTTCTTCTGCTCTTCTAATAATTTATTTATTTGTTTTGATTCGGCTGTTTTAATCTTTTTCACTAAATCCGGACTACCAACAATTTTTTCAACTCGGCCCAAAACTTTATTAATTTCATTTCTGATTTTGGTTAAATCTTCTAATTTAAGAATTTTCTTAAGGACTGAATGAATAGATTTAAACTCTTCTTCCATTTGTTCCGGGCCGATACTGAACTGTCTTTTTGGACCGGCTGGATGCTGGATTTTCTCTATTTGGATTTGAGCTTTTAAGTTTGCTAATTGTTCACTTAATTTAGTCCGCTCATCCAAAATCTTTTCTAATTCATTTTGACTACTAACAAACTTTTTTCTGCTTTCTTCAATGCCAGTTTCCTCTTCTTGAAGTTTTTGGTTAAGTTGAGAAATTTCTTTTTTTAATTCAGAAATTTTTGTTTCTAAATCTTTTCTTTCTTTACCCATGTTCTTTTCTTGTTTTTCTAAATCAGCTATCCTTGAATAGAAAAATTGGCTTTGAAGTCGGGCTAATTTCTGTTTTAATTTTTCCCTTCGTTCTACCTTAGTTGCCTCTCGTTTTAAATATCTTAAATGGGGCTTTAATTCAGTTAATATTCCTGAAACTTTTTCCAAATTTGTTTGAGTAATTTTAAGACGTCTTTCTGATCTTCGTTTTTTTAATTGTAAATATCTTACTCCTGAAGCCTCTTCTAAGAGCTCGTGGAGTTCTGACGGGCTATATTTCAAAACCTCGGCCTCCATACCCTGATTTATTACTGAAAATCCCCGATGACCAATATTAGCTTTGGCTAAAATCTCCACCACATCTATCTGCTTGGTTAAATTTCTATTAATAAAATATTCGCTGGTGCCATCTCGGAAAATATTCCGGCTGACTACTACTTCTGAAAAATCCAAGGGGATGCAACCGCTTTGATTGTTAAAACAAAGAGATACATTGGCCTTCCCTAATCTGCTTTTTGTTTTAGAGCCGGAAAAAATAAGGTCTTTACTGGACTGTGAACGAATGCTTTTCATGCTCTGCTCTCCCAAAATCCAACGAACACTGTCAACTAAATTACTCTTGCCACAACCGTTCGGCCCAACAATAGCCGTAATACCCGAAGAAAACTCCAGAACAGCGGGCTTAGCAAATGACTTAAATCCATTTAGTTCTAATTTTTTCAAATACATACGTTTATATTATATCATTTCCCGACCATTTTGGATAATTTTTTTATATAAACCCAATGTCTCTTTCGCCATTTTTTGCCAGGAATATTTTTTTATCTGTTCAAAGCCTTTTTTAATAAGGGCTTTTTTTACTCTGTCATCTGACAGGGTCTTTTGAATTTTTTCGGCCATATCATCAATATTTAAAGGATTAAAATAAGCTGCTGCATTGCCTAAAATCTCCGGCAAACAAGTGGCATTAGAGGAAACGATTGGCAAACCCCTTGCCATTGCTTCTAAGGGCGGTAAACCAAAACCTTCAGATAATGACGGAAAAACAAATAAAGAGGCATTTTTATACAGACTATCTAACTCTTTCTCGCTGACAAATTCAGTAATTAAAACCAACTCAAAATCTAAGCCGTTTTCAACTAATTTTTTGAATGCCAATTTTAATCTCTTTAAATTTTTATGAGGGTAATCATTACCAACATATAACAAATATGGTTTTTTACCGCGCCCGCCAAAGCTGCGCTTGGCGCTGCGGGCGGGGGAAATTCCAGTGACGCCCTCATAAATAACTTGGATTTTGTCTTCTAAAACTTGATAGTATTTTAAAATATCTTTTTTAGTATGCTCGGAAATCGCAATAATGTTCTCTGAACTTTTAATCGCGTGTCTAAAAACAATTCTGTAAGCCAAATTTT
This sequence comes from Candidatus Portnoyibacteriota bacterium, assembly GCA_030605865.1. Taxonomy (GTDB): domain Bacteria; phylum Patescibacteriota; class Minisyncoccia; order RBG-13-40-8-A; family JAUWHN01; genus JAUWHN01. Next base: position 6,623 of record JAUWHN010000049.1, on the reverse strand, counting down.
TAAATGGATAAAAAATTAAGTTTTTGAGATTTTTCCTACAAGTCGGGAAGTGACGAAGAGTTAAATCATGGATAGTCACAACGAATTTCCCCCAATAAAAAATCGGTACATTAAAATGAGTAAAGTGAACTAGATCAAGCTTGTATTTTCTTATTTTCAGCGGCAACAATATTTGTTCTTTAATGCCGTACCATTTATAGTCAGCCGAGACTTTTTTGAAGTTGGGACTCCCAGGTTTATACTCATCCCATCGTTCCCTCCGCAAAAAAACAAAATAGCTATTCTGTTTATCTATCTTTTCCAGGCTTTTAACTAACTGCTGGGTATACCGCCCAAATCCCTTATCCCTGGGACCAAAAAACCGCGCATCAATGCCAATTTTGAGTTGCTTTTTTTTCATGGTTTTGCTAAAAAAATCCTTAAAACCTCTTGAGCGGTTTTGTCCCAGCTGAATTTTTTGGCTTGTTTTAATCCTTTTTTGATTAAATTTTCTCGCAAATCCTTATCTTCTAAAACTTTTCTAATAGCAAAACTCAATTCATCAACATTATAAGGATCAATCATAACTGCTCCATCGCCCACTATTTCTGGCAAAGAAGAGGTATTAGAAACAATTGTTGGCACGCCGCAAGCCATTGCCTCCAATGGTGGAAAGCCAAATCCCTCAAAAAAGCTGGGATAAACAAATAGATTAGCTAAATTGTAAAGATAGGGTTTGTCTTTGTCTTCAATAAACCCGGTAAAAATAATGTCTTTTTTATATTTTGACTTCTCAACTTCTTTAAATATATCTTTATAAAGCCAACCCTTGACTCCGGCAATAACTAATTTTAAATCACTAAATACACCCCTTTCAAAGCCTTTCCAGATAGTTTTTTCTTTTAAGGCCTCAAATGCCTTGATAAGCAAAATTAAATTTTTACGCGGCTCAATGGTGCCAAAATACAAAATGAAAGGTTTGGGCCCGCCTGACAACGAGACAGGCAAGCTATACTTTTTTCTGACTCTTTTAAGCTGGGAGTTGTCTTCCCTGATGGGCTTAAAATCTTTGCTAACCCCCAAATAAACCACTTTTATTTTTGCTGGATCAATTTTGTAAATATTGACTAAATCTTCTTTGGTTGAAAAAGAATCAGCCATAATCTTGTCTGCTTTTTTTGCTTCTTGTTTAGTATTCATTAAAAATTTCTGCCAAAGTATTTTTCGATGGCTAAATAATTGAGGATGATGCTCAAAAGATAAATCATGAAAAGTAATTACTTTTTTGCATTCTGGAGAAACTGGGGCGACAAAAAAATGAGGATTAAAATAAACGTCTATTCCTTTTAATAATTTATCAATTTTTGGTTGTCCTAAATAACGGGCCGAAGTAAAAAATAGACGATTAGGGATTTTAAATTCGCATAACTCAACATTGGGTAAATCAAGCCAGGGATAATCTAGTTTTACTTTTTTAAAAGCATTATAGAACAATTTATATTTTATTTTCTTACCTGCCTCGTCCTGCCTCGCCGGCAGGCGGGCCGCAGGCGGGTCCAATGGCAAAAGACGGGGCAAGAGATTCAAAACATACTCTTCAATCCCCGTTCTCGTGCCTTTTGCTAAAACTCGAATGTCAATTCCTATGGTCATAAAAAATTAACCCTGTTTCTTCAAAAAAAGAACGGGTTTATTTTTTGAGCAACTTCAAAAACTGCTCAACTGGCCGGGTATTAACTATTAAAATTTTTGTTATTTCCTCGTTCCGCATACGCTTTTATTCTATCATATCTTGACTTAACTAAAAACTGCAGCCGACAAGGTCTGCAGTTTTATTTTTACCTAAATCCTAAATCCTATATCCTAAATCCTGTTACTTTATTGCCCTATTCAAGTCCCCAATCAGCTCTTCAACGTCAACCCCATGTGTCGCTGCCCCTTGTTCAATGCTTTCAAAACTCGCTGCTGCACAGCCAATACATTGAAATCCGTGCTTGGCAAAAATTGTTACGGTTTTAGGATATTTCTTAAGCACCTCTTCAATTTTCATACTCTTATCAACTTTTTGCATATTATTTTATTATTTTAACATTAATTACCCTCTTTCTTTCTCTACTATCAAAATCACAAAAAATAATTTGCTGCCATTGGCCTAAAGCTAATTTAGCATCTTCAATCAACACTGTCAAAAACGGTTTAAATAAGGCTGACAAAAGATGGGATTGGCCATTTTTCTCTCCCCAAGTTCTATCATGTTTATAGTCTTTATCTGACGGCGCCAACTTTTCCAAAAATTCCTTGAAATCCTCAATCAAATTCGGCTCATATTCAATCGTAGTTATCCCGCAAGTTGAGCCGGGACAAGAAATCAAACAAACCCCATCCTTAATTTTGGATTTTTCAACCTGCTCTGCAACTTGAGAAGTAATATCAATTATATCATTATCCCCTTTTGTTTGGATAGAAAATTTCATAGCCATTTTAACTTCTTAATCTTATTTTAACAAATTTTAGCAGATAAAAAAACTCCATTTTCTAAAAACCCAATTTTCTATGTTACTGATAAGCAATAAATCTCTTTGTTTTGCTTTTTAATAGCTTTGAGGTATAGTAAAAATAGATACTTATGAAAACTTTACTAAAAAAACTTATTCCGAGTTTCATTTTCAGCTGGTATCATTTTTTGCTGGTTTTTTTAGGCGCTTTAATTTATGATTTTCCTTCTAAGAAATTAGTTGTTATCGGAGTAACCGGCACTAACGGAAAATCAACGGTAGTTCATTTAATAACCGAGATTTTGGAGCAAGCCCTAACGCAAGATCAAGGTAAAATTGCCTCTCTTTCATCAATAAAATTTAAAATCGGGAAAAAAGAATGGCCAAATATGCTGAAAATGACCATGCCTGGACGGTTTAAGCTTCAAAAATTTTTAAGAGATGCAATAAAAGCTGGGTGCAAATATGCGATCTTAGAGATAACCTCCGAAGGTATAAAGCAGCGCCGCCACAAATTTATTGATTTTAATGGAGCGGTTTTTACCAATTTAACCAGAGAACACCTTGAAGCTCATAAAGGATTTGAAAATTACAAAAAAGCAAAAGGGAAATTATTTAAAGCGTTAAAAAAAAGCAAGAAAAAGGATAAGTTTGTTGTGGTTAATATTGATGATAAATATGGCGAACATTTTGCTAAATTAGCCGGTCCTGCCTCGCGGCAAGGCGGGACCATAAAAAAATATACTTATGGCATTAAAAATAAAAAGGCTAAAATTCAGCCAGACAAAATTGACTTACAAATTTCATTACCCGGGGAGTTTAATATTTATAATTCCTTGGCCGCAGCTTGCGTTAGTTTATCTCAAGGAGTAAAAATAAATAAAATACTTAGGACTTTAAAAAGTATTAAGGAAATTTCTGGAAGAATGGAAATGGTTATGAAAAAGCCATTCGTGGTATACGTCGACTATGCTCATACGCCTGATGCACTAGAAAAGGTTTATAAAACGATTCGCGCCTCGGAATTTATGGATCGTAATTCAAAAACAGTTTGTGTCTTGGGTTCCTGTGGGGGAGGGAGAGATAAGTGGAAAAGACCGGAAATGGGAAAGATTGCTGTTAAACATTGCGATGAAATTATTTTAACCAATGAAGATCCCTATAACGAAGACCCGATTTCTATACTTAAAGATATTGAGGCCGGTTTTGAAGAGATTCGGAGATCAAAAATCGAAGTTAGAAAAATCATTGATAGAAGAGAGGCAATTTATCAGGCGCTCACCTCGGCTCAGAAAAACGATGTTGTTATAATTACTGGCAAGGGTAGTGAGCCGTGGATATGTGTTGAAAAGGATCGGAAAATTCCCTGGGATGACAGAAAAGTTGTCCGTGAGGAATTTAAGAAAATTTATGGAAAATAAAAATTACAAAATTTTAGCCCATCCTGCTGACGTTAAAGTTCAGGCCCTTGGGAAGACAAAGGAAGAGTTGTTTTTGAATGCGATGAGGGGAATGAGTGCGGTTTTGAAAGTAAAAAGTAAAAAGTTAGAAGTTAAAAGGAAAATAAGTGTGAAATCTTTGGATTTGAATGCTTTGTTAGTGGATTTTTTGAGCGAGGTCTTGTATTTGAGTCAGGTAAATAAAGAAGTTTATGATGATGTAAAATTTAAAAAGTTCAGTCCTTCAACAAGCTCGGGACAAACAATTCTTGAAGCAGAATTGTTTGGAAACAAGATTGAATCATTTGGCGAAGATATTAAAGCAGTAACTTATCATGGGTTAGAGATAAAAAAGAATAAAAAAGGTTTATACGAAACCACAGTGCTATTTGACATTTAATTCTAGGGATAAATTAATATAAAATTCAAAATGGAGAAATCTGATTTCAAAAAAATCAATGACTATCTTTGGGAGATTCCCAAGAGTTTTAGGTCGGATATGAAGGTGTTGGCACGAATTTATGCTAGCGAAAAAATGCTTGACACCATAGAACCCGATGCCATAAATCAGGTTGTTAACGTCGCTACTTTGCCGGGAATTATAAACTACTCTTTAGCAATGCCCGACATCCACACCGGGTATGGCTTTGTGATTGGCGGAGTAGCTGCAATGGATGCTGAAAATGGCGTTATTTCACCTGGCGGCGTGGGTTTTGATATCAATTGCCTCTCTCCTCAAACAAGGGTTTTATTAGATAATGGCGCTTATACTACTATTAAGGAATTAGAAAAATCATGGAAGAATAAAAATGTGAGTTGTGTCAATTTTAAAGAAAAAAGTTTAGATACGTCTGAAATGATTTATTTTTTAAAAAGATATAATAATCCAAGCATTCATCAAATTACTACTCAATCTGGAGAAAAAATTGAGGTAACCGATGATCATCCGATTCAAACTAAAGAAGGAATGAGAGAAATCAAAAATATTAAAAAAGGAGAAAAAGTAGCCCTTCTTCCTTTTAAGGGTGTTAAATACAGGAAGCCTTCTAGTAAGATCATTTTATCAGAGGATGATTTTATTAAAGTTTTATCAAAATTTAAGACGTCATCGGGATCGGCAAAGGAGCAGATTATTTCTTTTTTAAGAAAAATCAACATTGTACCTTTAAAATATAATTCATCCCAGTTACCGTATTTATTAAAAATAATAGGATATACTTTAGGCGACGGCACGATTCCCCTAAGCAAAAATTCGCCGGGTCCAGTAACTTTTTATGGAAAACCAGAAGATTTAGAAGATATTCGTAAGGATATTAAGAAAATAGGCTTTAAACCTTCAAAGATTTATAATCGAACAAGAGATCATGAGATAAAAACTTATTATAAAAAGTACAAATTTACTAGAACAGAATATAGTTTTAGAGTGAGCGCTACTTCTTTTGCAATTTTATTAGTGGCGCTGGGAATGCCTTGTGGTTCAAGAAGCGAAAAAGAATACGGGGTGCCAAAATGGATTTTTGAATGTCCTCTTTGGCAAAAGAGACTATTTTTAGGGGCTTTTTTCGGAGCGGAACTTTCTACGCCCTCAACTTTAAACAAATACAATTTTTATGCCCCTCAACTAAATATGCAAAAGGCGGAAAAATTAGAAAAGAATGCAAAGTTATTTTTGAAAAATATTGCAAGGCTTTTGAAAGATTTTGACGTAGAAACTCATGGCATCAAAGAAGTTCCCGGTTATCAATATAAAGGGAAAAAAGGTAAGACATTGGGTTTTCGTTTACAAATAAGTGAAAGAGCAGATAATATTATTAAGTTTTTCCAGACAGTGAGTTATGAATATAATCAAGAAAAATTTAAAAAAGCTTGCTTGGCAGGAAGTTATTTAAAGAAAAAATTAAAAATAGTTGATTTAAGAACCAAAGCAAGAGAGGAAATTAAAAAATTATATAAGAAAAAAGGAGATTTTAAAAAATTAGTAAAAAAATATAGTAGCAAATATACACCTGCTCAGTTTCTTTATCACTCTATTTTTGAAGAAGAGAGCTGGGGCATTAGAAGGAAAAGAGGTAACCCTAGAATTGCATTTAATTTTCCTTCTTTTGAAGATTATATAAAAAGTAATACATATGGTTCTCGAGGTTTGATTTGGGACGAAATAGAAAAGATAGAGAAAATTCCATATAAAGACTATGTATATGATTTTACAGTAAATCATCCTGATCACAATTTTATTGCTAACAATTTTGTTGTCTCAAATTGCGGAATGAAATTGTTGAGATCTGATTATTTGGAAAAAGATGTAAAACCACATTTAGAGAATTTAGCTAATGAAATTCAGAGAGAGGTCCCATCGGGACTGGGAAGAGGAAGGCAAGAGAAGCACTCAATTGAGCAAATTGACCGAGTTTTAGAGGACGGAGCCAAGTATTTGGCGGAAAAAGGATATGGAGAAAAAGAAGATATTGAGAATTGCGAAGCTGAAGGTCGAATAGAACAAGCTGATGCATCAATGGTTTCTTCTCATGCTAAAAATCGAGGGAGAGATCAAGTTGGTACTCTCGGCTCCGGCAACCATTTCGTAGAAGTACAAAAGGTAGATGAGATTTTTGATGAGGAGATAGCTAAAGCCTTTGGTTTATTTAAAGATCAAATTGTTATTATGATTCACACTGGCTCAAGAGGTCTCGGTCATCAAATTGCTACTGAT